>CAYUER010000015.1:6462-18556 GCA_964443785.1 uncultured Gammaproteobacteria bacterium | reverse complement strand
AGAGTTAATCAAAAATTACTTTATTTGAAGCAGAAAAATTCCAGTGATTCTCTAAAGGGATTCACCCAGTTAGAGAATTTTAATAAGTTTAATATTTTTAGATCAGTGGTTTTAAGTACAAAAAAAATATCTAACAGGGAAATATTTAGGGGCCTTGATTCTCTAACTGGGTTCACTTTGATAGAATTATTGATTTCTATTTCGGTATTTTTGATCGGGATCATGGCCGCTTTTTCTTTATCATTGCACAATCTCAATACCTCCAGAGAAAATACTCATCGAGTGATAGCGGCTGACTTGGCTAGAGAAGGTGTAGAGATTGTTCGTAATATCAGAGATAGCAACTGGCTGGCTCTCGAGGCCAATGCTGACGCTGATCCTAGTACGCCTTTGACCACAGAGCTTTATGCTTGGGATCAGGGATTGGATCGACAAAATTTTTTGGTAGAATACGATCATCAAAGTATCATTCCCTTTACCAATCCACCGGCCAGCTTAGAGGCAGCAGTTGGTGATAGTGAGTCAAAACTTTACCTATTAGGTGATTTTTATAAACATGGTGGTAGCAGTCAGGCCTCCTTGTTTAGTCGAGCTGTCAATTTGCAGGCTATTTGCTGGGATGAGGTGGCCGATACAGAAAGTGTCAGCAACAATTTGTCCTGTAATGGCGCTGACGAAAAGATAGGTCTGCAGATTATTTCTAGAGTGCGCTATAGCTACGGTGGTCGCATCAATAATATTGATGCTGTAGAAAAAATTTATAATTGGCGGTAGTAATAATAAAATTTTGTGAGTAATATTTTTAATATAAAATTTTATAAAACAAGTAAAAAACTTTTTTCTCCTAAAAAGAAAGATAATTTTGCCTTGAACGAAGCTTTTACTTTGGTAGAAATTTTGGTAGCCATATCTATTTTTGTTTTGACAGCCACTTTAGCTGCCTCTATTTTTAGCACCTTCGCCAACAATCAGAAAAAAATCAAAGTTTCTCAAGAGCTTTTAAATAATTCGCAGTATGTTTTGGAGCTTATTAGTCGGGAAGTCAAAAATAATGAAATAATTGCTTTTGGTACTGATCGTGACGATCGTTGCCAAGATTTACCTGTAGAATATACGCAGTGTTTGCTGTTTGCTAGAGCCAATGGTGAGACAGCGGGTTTTGTCTATAGTGGTAGTGAAATTTTGTATGCTCAGCTGGATTGCACGGTCAATGAAGCTGGTGTTTATTCGCATTGTGGATTGGCGAGTGGCCAAGAACCTATTGTGATGCTCTCAGAAAACTACAATAAAGTGGTTGTTGAGAGTTTAGACTTTTTATTGCAGCCAGATGTCAATCCTTATTTTGATATTAGTGTTATCAATAACCAGCAACCACGAGTGACTATCAAGATGAAGGTTTCTTATGCTAGTACTCAAATTTTTGAACAAGCTACTTATCATTTGCAGACGACCGTTTCGTCTAGGGTTTATAAGAGATAGATATGCGTAGATCAATCACCAAAAAAAATAACAAGGGCATAGCCCTAGTCATGTCCTTGATGATTTTGTCGGTAGCGATGCTGACTGGTTTGTTTATGAATAGCATTATCTTGGGTGAATTGCGTGTTTCTTTGAATACCATCAATGTCGTCAATTCTTACTATGCAGCCGAAAGTGGAATAGAAAAAGCTTTGTATCATATCAATAAAAATGAGATCGCTTATTATGATGCCTTGGATAGCGTGGCCACTCCTCAAGATTTGGCCAATGGAGCTAGCTATACTTATGTTTCGACTGAGGTTTCGGCGCCTAGTTTTTTGGCCACCAATGTCAGCAATACCAATCCAGCTCATGTCAGCATCATCGATCCAACTGGCGATATCAGTAGCATATCTTGGTCTGGCTCAGACATAAATACTGCTCACCTGAATTGGAAGATCGACAATTGTTTTCCTGATCATGCTTCTGATAGGATAGAGACTACTCTTTATTATTTTTCAGCTAATTTTAGTTCACCAGATGTCACAAAAATTGTTAGCGTTTGCGATTGCAAAAGTTATGAAAATATAAATTCTTGTACAGGTGTTAATTTTAATATTTCTAGAAATAGATATTATAAATTTTCTTTTCGTCCCTTGGATAGTGTAGTAAGTACTATAGATTTTTCAATTTCTTCTGGTATTTTGTCAGAAACATTGACCAAAGTAAAAGGTAAGTACAAAAATTCTGAATATTTATTACAAGCTCAGATCTCTGCCTTGAGTCCAACTTCGGATATTTTTAGTTATGTTATTTTTTCAGAAGAAGATTTGACCAAGTAATAGCTCTATGACCAAAGCCCAAGCCAAAGATCGTATCGACAAGTTGATCAAAGAGGTGAATCATCATCGCTATCTTTATCATGTTTTGGATCGGGAAGAAATATCAGATGCAGCTTTGGATTCTTTGAAAAATGAATTAGCCAGATTAGAGCAAGAGTGGCCGGATTTGTTGCGTCCTGATTCTCCGAGTCAGCGTGTGGGCGGTCAGGCTTTGGACAAATTCAAAAAAGTAGAGCACTCCACCAAGATTTTATCACTAGTTGATGCTTTTGATTTTCAGGATATCAAAGATTGGGAGGAGCGCAATGAAAAAATATTGAAGACCAAAACCAAAGCTTATTATTGTGAGCTCAAGCTGGATGGTCTGACCTTGGTATTGACCTATAAAAAAAATATTTTTTTCCAAGGCGCTACGCGCGGTGATGGCCGTGTGGGCGAAGAGGTGACCAATAATTTGCGCACTATTGAGAGTATACCACTGCAGCTCCGTCAATTATCAGATCGAAAAATGCCAGAGATAGTCGAGGTGCGCGGCGAAGCAGTTATGAGCAAGGCAGTTTTTAACCAGATCAATAAAGAACAGAGTAAAAAAGGTGAAAGCCTTTATGCCAATCCGCGCAACATTGCTGCTGGCTCTATCCGTCAGCTTGATCCTCAGGTGACTGCTAGTCGGAGTTTAGAATTTTTTGCTTTTGAATTGATCACTGATCTTGGCCAAAAGACTCACGAGGAGTCTCATGATCTTTTGAAAAAATTAGGCTTCAAAACTAGCCCTTACAATGAGCTTTGTAGCGATTTGGGGGCGGTGAATAAATATCTGACCAAGTGGCAAGAAAAACGTAAAAAACTTGATTTTATGACGGATGGCAGTGTCATTGTGGTCAATCAGCTCGAGCAGGAGAGAGTTTTGGGTCACATTGGCAAGGCTGAGCGTTGGATGCTGGCTTACAAGTTTCCAGCGGAGCAGGTGACGACCAAGCTGTTAGACATCGAAGTCCAGATTGGACGCACTGGTGCTTTGACGCCGGTAGCTATCCTCGAGCCAGTCACGGTAGCTGGCTCGGTAGTATCGCGAGCTACTTTGCACAATCAAGATGAGATCAGGCGCAAAGATGTCCGCATTGGCGATACAGTGATTTTGCAAAAAGCGGGTGATGTCATACCAGAGATTGTGCAAGTTTTGCCTAAGCTACGCACTGGCCAAGAAAAAAGATTTATTTTTCCCAAAAAATGTCCAGTCTGTCACAGTCCTGTTTCTCAAAAATCTGGCGAAGTAGCTTTTTACTGTACCAATAAAAAATGTTTTGCCAAAAATGTCGAAGGCTTGATTCATTTTGTCTCCAAAAAAGGTTTCAACATAGAAGGTCTGGGGGATAGCATCGTCCGCCTCTTGGCTGATAAAAATATTTTAGCTACTGGCGCTGATATTTTTGAGCTCAAGGATGGTGATCTGCGTGGCTTGCCTGGTTTTGCTGACAAAAAAATTAATAATTTATTGCAGGCTATCGACAAGAGCAAGCAGATTAATTTTGCTAATTTTATTTATGCTTTGGGCATCAGGCATGTCGGCGAAGAGACAGCTATTTCCTTGGCTCAGCATTTTCCTGATATAGCTCAGCTTAGCCAAGCTAGCCAAGAAGATTTACAAGCTTTGCCAGACATAGGACCAGAAGTAGCCAAGTCATTATCTGAGTGGTTTGATGATGAGCAAAATAAAAAATTAATAAAACATTTATTGTCGCTAGGTGTGACTATCAAAAATTCCACCAGCACTCGAGGCTTTCTTTCTGGTCAGACATTTTTATTTACGGGCACCATGTCTATAGCTAGGGATACACTTGAAAATATGGTGCGTCAAAATGGTGGCAAAATACTATCAAGTGTCAGTAAAAATTTGAATTATTTGGTAGTTGGTGATAACCCTGGATCAAAGCTCAGTAAAGCGCAAAATATTCCTAGTATTAAAATAATAAATGATCACGAATTTTTAAAACTAATTCACCCCGTTAAATAAAAATATGTTAGAAATTATTTTAACCAACATTTATATTTTTATTCTCGCTACAGTGTTAGCGATTTTAGAAATTCAAATCGAGGGACCAAATGGTTGGGCCAAAAATTTGCCGACTTGGCGACCAGCTAGCGACAAATGGTATATCAAAATGTATGTAAAATTCATGAGTGGACGAGAGGCTACCGGCTATCATATTACGATGTTTAGCTTTGTGTTTTTGATTTTTCATCTGCCCTATGCCTATGGCCTAGATTTGAATTTAGAAAATTGGCTCAAAACTTTATCATTTTTCTTAATTTTTGTAGTTTTGTGGGATTTTTTGTGGTTTGTCTTGAATCCGCACTACCCTTTGAAAAAATTCAAAAAAGAGCATATTTGGTGGCACAAAAAATGGCTAGCTTTGGCGCCAGTGGATTATTATGGTAGTATTTTATTATCAGGTATAATATTATTACCCTTGGTGAGTCTCCAAAATGATTGGTACATCATCAATTGGTGGTTATTTAATTTATTATTATTTGGTCTAGAAACCTTAGTGTTAGTAGCTTTTACTTTTTGGGTTTTAGACATTGATAGTTGGCAGAAAAAATAATTATGGCCTTAGACAAAAAAACAATCAAAAATATTTCAGATTTAGCCAAGTTAAATCTTTCGGCAGAGGAGCTCACTAGTTTTCAAAAACAGCTTTCCAAGATTTTGGCTTATGTCGATAAAATCAACAAATTAAAGCTAGAGAAAGTACCCGAGAGTTTGAGTGGGGTCAATATTGAGCGTTCTTTTTGGCGTGCAGATAGGGTCAAAATTTTCAAAGGCAAAAATTTGAATCAAGGCAAAAGCAGCGATGATTTGTTGCGTGTGCCCAAAGTTTTTGATAAATAATTTATGGATTTAAAAAAATTAGACATTGAAAAAATAAATCAAGGCTATCAAAAAAAAGAATTTTCGGTAGCAGAATTGACTGGTGTTTTTTTGGATCGCATCAAAAAAGATAAGACCAATTCTTTTATTAGTATCAATGAGAAGGCTCTAGCCCAGGCTCGTCAGCTTGATCAAAAATTGATTCGCAAAAAGCCAAACAAACTTTTTGGTATACCTCTAGCGGTCAAGGATATAGTGATGGTTGATGATCTAAAGTGTACGGCTGGCTCAAAAATTTTAGCCAATTATACAGCTCCATATTCAGCGACTGCCGTTGAGCGTTTGTTGGATGCTGGTATGGTCGTCCTTGGCAAGACAAACTGTGATGAATTCGCTATGGGCTCGTCAAATGAAAATTCTGGTTTTGGCCCAGTCAAAAATCCCCATGATCTGCATCGTGTGCCGGGAGGCTCTTCTGGTGGCTCAGCAGCAGCGGTGGCAGCCAGTCTAGCTCCAGTGGCTTTGGGTACGGACACTGGTGGCTCGATCAGGCAGCCAGCGGCTTTTTGTGGCATAGTAGGAGTGAAGCCTAGCTATGGCCGAGTATCGCGCTATGGTCTGATGGCCATGGCTTCTTCGCTCGATCAGGTCGGTCCGATGACTCGGACAGTCAAAGATAGCGCTTATATTTTGCAGGCGATAGCGGGTTTGGATGAAAAAGACAGTACTAGCTCAGATGTGGTTGTGCCTGATTTTCCTCGAGCTTGTCAGCGTGATGACAAAACTTTGTCTATCGGCTTGGTCAAAGAATATGCCGGGCAAAAAATTGATAGTGAAATCAGTCTAGCTATTGAAAACTTGGTAGCGAAGCTCAAAAAAGATGGCTGGAAAATAAAAACAGTGAGCTTGCCAAACATAGACTATTCTTTGGCGGCTTATTATTTGATCATGCCAGCGGAAGTGAGCTCAAATTTAGCCAAATTCGATGGCTTGCTTTATGGTTTGCGTGCCAAGGATCAATCTTCTTTGGAAGAGTGGTACAAGACAGTCAGATCAAAAGGTTTTGGTGAGGAGACCAAGCGTCGCATCATGTTGGGCACTTATATTTTATCAGCGGGCTATTATGATGCTTATTATAAACAAGCACAAAGAGTGCGCACTTTAGTCAAAAATGATTTTATCAAAGCCTTTGCTCAAGTAGATGTGATTCTGACTCCCGCTACTCCTAGCACAGCTTTTCGTTTGGGTGAAAAATTACAAGACCCACTATCTATGTACTTGTCAGATGTTTTCACTGTTGGCGCCAATATTGCTGGTATTTGTGGTTTGGTTTTGCCTCTTGGCCAAGATAGCAATCATTTGCCTATTGGCGTCCAGCTTTTGGCTGGTCATTGGCAGGAGGAAAAATTATTTCACCTAGGCTCACAGATTGAAAAAATAATTAATTCAGAAAATATCACATAATATGGATCAAGAAATAAAAAAACGCGTTTCACAAGCAGTGAATAAAAGTTATTACAAGGCTTGGCACAAGCGTTGGTGGGGTAGATTGATTATTATTTTTTTATTTTTTTCTGTGGCTTCAATAGTTTACCTTGGCGTCAAGTCTATTAATAATTATCAACATATTAAAAATGGCGATTATTATATAGAGGAGAGTGGTGTTTGGATCAGCAAAGCGCAATTTGAAGAAGGCCAAGAAAAGATACTAGGATCAATCACTGATGATGATCCGTGGTTGGGTGCCGAAAAACCAGTGGTCTATGTGGTAGCTTATGAATCTTTTGGTTGTCCATATTGCAAGGACAATCAGACTGACATCAAACAATTGGTCGCAAAATTTGGCCCCTTGGTTCGCTTTGTTTCCAAAGATTTTCCGACAGAAGGACTGCACCCCAATGTCATGAACGCTCATTTAGCGGCTGCTTGCGCCAATGAGCAGGGTAAATATTGGGAATATCGAGATTTATTGTATGCCAATCCAGCGACTGATGAAAATCCCCAAAATTTTTCCAAGGATAATTTAGTAGAGCTGTCAAAGCAAGTTGGTCTAAATAATTCCCAATTCAAAAAGTGCTTGGATGAAGAAAAATATTTGCAAGAAATAAAACAGGATGTTGCTAGTGGCTACAATGTCAAAGTAGTCGGCACCCCTAGCTATGTGATCAATGGATCATTGATAGAGGGTGAGATCAAGTATGAGATGTGGGAAAAAATTATGGGCTATATTTTGAAAAATCAAAAATAATGTGGTGGCAAGAATATAATCCGCGAGCTCAAATATTTAGCTTTGGCAGTATTAATATAAATTGGTATGGTCTGATTTTGGTTTTGGCTATAGTGGCAGCTGCTTATCTGGCTCGGCAAAAATTAGCCAAAGATTCTGTCATGACTGATCGTCAATTTGAAGATTTATTTTTTTATTTGGTGATTTTTGGATTGATAGGTGCTCGCGTTGCTCATGTTGTCTTTGAATGGCAGTATTATAGCTTGCATCCTCAGGAGATCGTGCAAATTTGGAGGGGAGGGATATCTTTGTATGGTTCTTTGTTGGGCGGTATTTTGGCTGCTTGGTGGTGGTCTAGAAAAAATAGCATTAAGTTATTAAAAATTTCTGATCGTATTTTGCCTTTTTTTGCCTTAGCGCAGAGTGTAGGACGCTGGGGTAATTATTTCAATCAAGAGCTTTTTGGTCGTCCCACAGATTCAATTTTGGGGATTTATATTGACCCTGTTCATAGACCTTTGTTATTTTATAATTATAGTCATTTTCAGCCGGCTTTTTTTTATGAATCAGTGCTAGATTTTATTTTATTTTTTGCATTGTGGCGCTTGAGTAAAAAGAGATTGTTAGATGGTAAAATAACTTATTTTTATATTATTGGCTATACGGCCATTCGATTTTTTATGGAATTTGTCAGAGTGGACAATACAGCTATGCTTGGTTTTTTGAGATTGCCACAAATATTGAGTATGGCCTTATTTTTTGGGGCTTTATATTTTTTGGTTCGTCGACCGATCAGCACCTTGCCAAAGAGTCAAAAATAGTGTATATTATTCCTACTTTGTTCCAACCACTTCGTCCTACGGACTTCGTGGGGCGCAGCGCAGAGAAAGCATTATTGACAAGTTTTACACCTGTCTGTTGGGGTGGTAGTTCAGTTGGTTAGAACGTCTGCCTGTCACGCAGAAGGTCGCGGGTTCGAGTCCCGTCCATCCCGCCAGACAGGTGTAAAACTTTTATGAATTTTTTTACTTGCTATCAACTATCGCTAATGAGGCGATTTTTTTGTAATAAAAAACACAGCTCCTCGCGAGGGGCTGTGTTTTATTATTAGTATCTGCTTGGTCTGGCAGGTCTACGATTGCGATGACAGTCGCGACAGTAGATTGGTTTTGAACCATCTGGTTCAAAAGGCAATTCAGTGATGCTGGTACCACAATCGGCACATTGCCAATTACCGGAAACCATTGTTCTTTGGCCAAAGTCTCTGCGACCGCCGCCCATAGAAGTTCTTGGTTTTCTGTTTTTGCGATAGCAATCGCGACAGTAGATTGGTTTTGAACCATCTGGTTCAAAAGGCAATTCAGTGATGCTGGTACCACAATCGGCACATTGCCAATTACCGGAAACCATTGGTCTTTGACCAAAGCTTTGTTGATCGTCCATTTCCTAATGACTCTCCCTTATTTGGTGCAATTTTATTCGTTGAATTTTTTCCAAAATAAAACTTCCCAAAAAATTTAATAATTAACTTCTTGTATTATACTATAAATAGCAAATAATTGCAAGGGGGTGTGATATTTGCTACACTTAGACATATGTTTTTCAAACAAAGTATTAATTTGAAGTTTTTCATCTTGAGTGTGATTTGGGCTAGCATGATTTATTATTTGTCATCTATACCAGACCTAAAAAGTGATTTTAATAGTCTCATAGACTTTATTTTACGCAAAGGAGCTCATATTTTTGTTTATATGGTTTTGAGCTATTTGCTAGCCAAAATATTTGACCAAAAATCTTGGCGGTATTTGAGCGGGGTGGTCCTAGTCAGTCTCTTGTATGCCATCAGTGATGAGTGGCACCAATCTTTGGTGATTGATAGGTCAGGCAATGCCCGTGATGTTTTGATTGATTTGGTCGGTATTTTTTTGGGTATTATGGCTTATCGTTGGTTTAAAAAAAGATAAATAAATCCAGCCCAGACCTTCGCGAAGGGCTGGGCTGGATAGCTTTGTAGATGCTTTATACAAAACCACGACCTTTGGAGGTCGTGGCGTTGTTTTGTTATTTTAAATTTTTTACTAGCTGGGCAAAAGCGGTGGGATGTTTGAGAGCCATCTCAGATAAAACTTTGCGGTCTAGTTCTACTTTGTTTACTTTTAGCTTATTGATAAAAGTAGAATAATTCATACCATGTTCACGAACAGCGGCGTTGAGCCTGACCTGCCACAAAGCGCGTTGGACACCCTTTTTGGCACGGCGATCATGACGAGCGTGATAACCAGCATGAAGAATAGCTTCTTTAGCTTGCTTTACTTTTTTACTGCGACCCCACATGTAACCCTTGGTCTTTTTCAATAGGTTTTTTCTTTTTTTGATGTGGGCTGTACCTCTTTTTACTCTTGGCATATGATAGTTGGAAAGTTATAAGGTTTAAAGGTTTAAAAGTTGTAAGGTTTAAAAAATAGCTTTTTAACCTAGAAACTTGTAAACTTGTAACTGATTAAATGTATGGTAAAAATTTCTTAATTACTTTTTTGTTGGCACTAGACAATTGTTTGTCTCGTCTCTTGTTTTTGGTCACTTTACCTGATTCACGAGAATTAAAATGATCCTGTCCGCCAGCGCGTATCATGATCTTTTTGGATCCAGTCACTTTGACTCTTTTTTTTAATAACTTCTTAGTTTTCAGTTTCATAAAATTATTTCTTAGCGATGATAGCGCTGATGGTGCCCATCTGCATATCTATTGGTTTATCTAATTTATATTCACAATTTAATGTTTCGATGAATTGTTTGACTACTTCGATGCCATTGTTGCGAAAAGCTTTTTCGCGACCGCGTAGTCTCAAGTCAATTTTCACCTTGTGTCCCTGCTCCAAAAATTTAGCCACTTGTTTTTGTTTGGTCTCGATGTCGTGTTGGCCAATTTTCAAAGACAATCTAATACCTTTGACATCAACTCTTTTCGTTTTATTTTTTGCTTGGCGACTTTGTTGGTATTGGAATTTTCCAAATTCCATCAAGCGACAAACAGGGGGCTGAGCCTGTGGAGATACTTCGATCAAGTCGACACCGCGCTCTTCAGCTAGACGTAAAGCCTCGACTGTAGACATGATGCCCAATTGCTCGCCAGCGTCATCAATGACTCGAACCTCTGGTACACGAATTTGTTGATTTAATCTGTAGGATTTTCCACCGAATTTATTACGGTTGAAAAATGGTCTAGGGGTGTAAATATTTTTGCTTTTAATTATAAGCCTGATTTTTACTCTCATCTTTTAGGGATAGAGTAAACTTAAAGATGAATATTTTTGTTTTTTGTGGCCTGCCATCCGAAGCTCGATTGCAAACGGCAGATTTATTGAAAATGTGTTGTCCTTCGCTAAAGCTACGGACGACATCCTTCGCAAGCGAAGGATGGTGGAGATGAGGGGTATTACACCCCTGTCTGCCAAAAACTCAAACAAATGACTACAAGTTTATCCAATTTGGTGTTTTTGGTCAGTCAACTATGAATTGGCAAAATATTGACTGCTTAGTTGACAATTTGTTTGAAATACCAAGGCCAACGCTTGATATTTTATAGCCCGAGTTATGACGTTTAGTCCAAAATTTCGGGCCGAATTCTGGCTAAACGGTCTTTATGCCCTTAGGCTAAGACTGGTGAAAACTGTGGAACTCGTAAGAGCTCTTTGGCTTTCGCAATTAAGTTTGTTGCACTTATGAAGCAGGTGTTTTTTAGGAGTTCACCGACTCCACTTGCCATTTATAAAAGGATTTGACGTCGAAGATAAAACATCCCCATAAATTAATAATTTTTCAGACGCTGCTGAATATTGCGGTTTATTTCACGCTTTTTTATATCAGCGCGCTTGTCAAATTTCTTTTTTCCCTTAACTAAGGCCAGTTTTACCTTAATTAATCTTCGGCTAGTATACACGGAAATGGGTATTATTGTCAAGCCCTTGGAGTCAGTTTTATTGGCCAAACTCAGCACTTCTTTGCGGTGGAGGAGCAATTTGCGGTCGCGGATAGGGTTGTAGCTTTTGAGGGATAGGCCCGCCTTGCTATAAGGGGCAATAAAGAGCTTTTTGAGCCAAGCCTCGCCATAGCGTATAGAAATGAAAGAGCCTTTAAAATCCACATGTTTGCTTTTGACTGATTTGACCTCTTGGCCAGTCAAAACCAAGCCAGCCTCGAATTCTTCGAGAATTTGGTAGTCGCGACTGACTGTTTTATTTATGGCCAAAATTGACATAAACTGTAGAAATTATATGATTATACTTGGTATTGGTTATAGCCAAGTATTTTGACTATAACATAATTTTCCGCTCATTTCAAAGAAAGGGGGTGTGTGATGTCCTCTGAAAAACAAAAAAAAGAACGAGAGCACCTGTGGCGAGCTTGGGCTCTCTGGGCTTTTTGGACCAGTGAAGAGTGTGTGCAGTTTTTGCGGCTACTCAATCCGGAAGCTAGTTGGCGAGAGTTGTGTTTGTCTTTTCGGCTCTTTGTCAGCCTGCCGGAAGAGCTGTCGCTGGACTTGTACTCTCGTTTGCACGGCAAAGGAGGCACTGAGGCTTGTCGTCGGCCAAATATCTTAGACGATCTGTCTAGTGCTTTAGCCGAGCAGATGGCTCTCGATGATGAATGGCGAGGGAGATTGAAGTTGTCCGCCTAGCTAGCAAGCCAACAGGG
>CAYUER010000015.1:3109-6362 GCA_964443785.1 uncultured Gammaproteobacteria bacterium | reverse complement strand
TATTTATTGTAGATTCTAGATTGTTTAATAAATTTTTGGCCAAGTAATCAAACTCAATTTTTATTTGTAAATTTTGGTAGAGCCAGTGCGGATTTTTTTCTTGGAGTAAGACAATATTTTTGAGATTTGGTTGTTTGATAAAATTGATCACCAGCCAGTGTTTAGTTTGATTTTTTTGGTCATTGATTGAAATAATATTTTTTTCTTGGCAGAGGATTTTTATTTTTTGTAAGTGCCAAAGATTAGCAATATTTTTTTCTTGAGTTTCGTGAATATTTTTTTCTATTTTTTCTAAATCACGCTCCTGGCTGATTTTTTGGTAAAAAATAATTTTTTCAGCAATAGATTTTTTAAAATCAAGCGGCAGACTAGTATCGATTGGTAGTTTTATTTCCACATCGCGCCAATATTTGACTGGCTGGCCTTTGATTTCGCGGATAGTTTCTGATATGAGCTGCTGATAAAGTCCGAGGCCAATGGTTTTTACTTTGCCAGATTGAGCTTGGCCCAAGATTTGTCCGACACCACGCAGCTCCAGATCTTTGTTGGCCACTTTGAAGCCTTCGCCCAAGTGACTTGCTTGTTTTAAGAAGCCTAATCTTTGGCTAGCAAGCTTCGGTAGCTTTTCCGAGCTATGCATAAAGTAGGCATAGGCTTGGCGATCAGAGCGGCCGATGCGTCCGCGGAGCTGGTGTAGCTGTGATAGGCCAAAGCGATTAGCTTTATGAACCAGTAGAGTGTTGGCTCGCGGTATGTCTAGACCATTGGCAATGATAGTGGAGCAGAGCAGGACATCGATCTGACCAGTATCAAACTCATGCATTACTTGCGCCAATTTTTCATCTTCTAGCTGGCCATGAGCAATAGCCACCTTGATTTTTGGTAGTAAGTTTTTTAATTTTTTGTAAGCTAAATCAATAGTCTCTACTTGGTTGTACAGGTAGTAGACTTGGCCTTGGCGGGCTAGCTCCTGAGTGATGGCCTCGACTACTATTTGGTCATTTTCTTCGACTACTTTGGTAATAATATCTTTGCGATCTTTGATTGGGTCATTGATCAGGCTGATATCTTTGATCATTGATAGAGCTAGATTGAGAGTGCGGGGTATTGGCGTGGCGGTCAATGTCAACAAATGGATATTGGCTCGATGTTTTTTGAGCTTTTCTTTGTCTTTGACGCCAAAGTTTTGCTCTTCATCGACAATCAGTAATTGTAATTTTGGAAAAGTAATATCGCGTGATAGTAGGCGATGAGTACCAATGATGATGTCAGCAGTGCCGTCATTGATGCTTGCTAGGTTAGCTTTAGTTTCTTTTTCTTTTTGCCAGCGAGTCATGAGCACTACTTTGATGCCAGATTTTTCAAAACGGCTGACAAAATTATCGTAGTGCTGTTGGGCCAGAAGGGTAGTGGGGCAGAGCAAGGCGACTTGGAAGCCGTTGGCTACTACGCGAGCAGCTGCGCGGATGGCAACTTCAGTTTTACCAAAGCCCACATCGCCGCAGACTAGACGATCAGAGGGGTAGGGTTGGCTGAGGTCATGCAGAGTTTCTTCGATAGCTTGGCTTTGAGAGGCGGTCAGAGTGTAGGGGAAATTTTGGGCTATTTCTTTTTCAAGATCCTGAGTTTTCAAAGCAGGACTTTTTTGTAATTTACGAGTAGCCTCGACTAATAATAATTGGTTGGCCAGTTCCCAGGTTTGGCTTTTGATCTTGCGTAAAGTCTGTGGCCAAGTATTGCCGACTGATAGTCTATGAATTTTTGGGTTAGCAGGGCCTATGTATTTTTCGAGCTTGTCAGCTAGATCGACTGGTACAAAGAGTGTGTCATTTTCCGCATAGGACAAGACAAAATATTCGCGGAGCAGACCATCGACTGGCATGCTGGTCATTTCTTTGAGTAAAGCAATACCGTGATCACGGTGGACCACTAGGTCACCAACAGTAAAATCAGAGCGGAATTCTTGGGCTACCTGAGTAGTACTTTTTTCTTCAGCAAAAAATAAAGAATCATTGACCAAGACTATTTGCTGTCTTTCAGCGTAGATAGCCGGTGGCCAGCTCAAAGCTTGTTGCCAATCATAGAGCGAACACTGGATATTATTTTCTTTGATTAATTTTTCGGCTAAAAATTTATTTTTACTGAGCCAGATTATTTTTTCGTCCTTTTTCTCTTTGAGGAAATGATAATAATTTTTTTGTTGACCCAAAATATTATCAATTGATTCAGTTTTGAAATAATCTTTACCCAAGGGGTCAAAAATGATTTGCGAATTATTTAAATTATTTTCTTGGGCTAGATCAGTATCAGCCACCAATAAAACTTGTTCTGGTAAAGAAGTGATAAATTTTTCTTTATGATATGTTGATTTTGGCCAAATATTCATCTCATCTATAGGATGCTCAGCATATATCTGGTCAGTGTCAAAATAAATTATTTTTTCAATTTTATTTTCGTCGTAGTTGAGACGAAATATTTTGTCATCTTGAAAAATATCGACCACTGAGCCACGGATACTAAAAGTAAATTCTGTAAATGCTTGGGAGTGTCGCTCAAAGCCAATTTTAATCAAATCTTCGGTCAAAGCGTGGAGGTGATAATATTCACTATGGTGGAGAGTGATTTTATTTTCATTGAGCGCTGACCATTTTGGCACCATGCTGGCTAGATTATTTTTGCTAGTCAGCACGATGCTATCTTGGAGGCGATGGAGGGAGATCAGAGCTTCTAGGCTAGCCTCACTGGTGTCTGGCCAGACAATGATTTTTTTTTGGTCAAAATTGAGCTCTTGAGACCAAAGTTTCAATAAATCTAGCCAAGTTTTTAGCTCTTTATTATTTTCCAAAATGCACAAAATCGCCTTACTTTCAGTAAAGAGGGGGTTGTGAAATAGGGCTAAAGTTTGGCTAGCAGTATCTGCAGCCGTGGCAATTCGGACTTTCACTGATATTTTATTTAGTCAGGAATTGCATCTTAGCAAAAAAAGCCTTTTTTGGCAAAGCTGTAAATTTACCATTGATCTTTCCTTTTTTTAATTATTTGCTATAATATAGGCCTTATTATTAGTATAAACTACAAATAAGATGCAGAAATTAAAATCATTTGTCTTATTTATTTTAGAAATTGCTATTTTGTCAGTAGTTTTATTTTTTTTAAGAGATAAGTTGGTACATAGTCATAGCCACGAGATCAAGGAATATATGACCATGTTGGTTGACATTGCCTTTTTAGCTTTGTTTGCTTCTTTTGGTGG
>CAYUER010000015.1:1742-3009 GCA_964443785.1 uncultured Gammaproteobacteria bacterium | reverse complement strand
TTTGGTATGGGTGTAGTCTTGTCCAAGGTAGATAATGAGATCAAGCATCACACTTGGGAAAAAATCGAAGGCTATATGCATATTTTTGTAGGAGGCTTTTTGGTCAGTATTGGTACTATGTTGCCAAGATCAGCTGTTATTGATTACAAGGTTTGGCTTTGGGCCATCTTATTTATGATAATAGGTTTCGGTGGTAAATATCTGACAAAATATTTGATCAAGGATCAACACGAAGGTGTGCTAGTTGGTTTGGCTATGACTATTCGTGGTGAAGTAGGCTTGGTCTTTGTGGCGGTGGCTTTGGCCAACAAAGCTTTGGATGAGACCATGGCTTCGGCTGCTCTTTTGGCAGTTATTTTAGTCACCGTTGTGGGTGCTATTTTATTTGAAAAAGCAGTGATGAAAAAAGATCAAGCTACACCGCTTAGCTAAATTAGCTTTTTCTTTTTCTCGCAAAATGTACTATAATTAAAGCCTAAGCATTAATTTATTAATTATGATGTTTGGATATTTTTTCATTATTTTGGGCATCTTCCTCTTACTCAAAGCCATGGGCATCATTGTCGGTGATTTTTGGGGATATTTTTGGGGCATTCTGTTCCTAGCTATGGGTTTTGGTATGATCAACAAAAAGGGTGATCGTTGTTGCTGGGGCTGGTGCAGTCACAAAAAAGATCATTCTAAACATGAAAACGAGCAGTAATGCTCACCATCAAGCAAGATAAAATCATAGAATATACTGTCAGCAAATCCAAGTTTATTGGGTTTGCTTGTGTTTTGGATAGCGCGGAGTCGGTCACCAAAATACTAGATACCATCAAAAAAGAATATCACGATTCTTCTCATGTCGTGTACGCTTATCGATTCAAAGAAAATGGCCAAGTCAAAGAAAAATTTTTTAATAGCCACGAGCCCTCGGGATCCGCTGGCAAACCCTTACTTTATCTTTTGCAAAAAAAAGAATTGATGAATTCGATGCTAGTGGTAGTGCGCTATTTTGGTGGAAAAAAATTAGGCGTCGGTGGCTTGGTGCGTGCCTATACCCAGAGTGCTCAAGCAGCGCTCGAGGATAATATCAAAGAAGTCTGATGCCGATAGTTAGTAAAACAATCAAACATCAAGGTCAAGAATTGGTTTTTAAGATCAAGCGACGAGCGAGATTGAGATATGTGAGGCTGTCTATCGATAGGACTGGTACCCTGACACTGACAGCCCCGAAGTCTTATCCGTTTTTTTTATTAAAATTATTTGTGACCAACAAGTGGTC
>CAYUER010000015.1:0-1642 GCA_964443785.1 uncultured Gammaproteobacteria bacterium | reverse complement strand
TTGTGTCACCTGCAAGAAATGAATCATAGTCGCAATTTTTGGCAACTAGTGGCCCAGACTCAGCCAAATTATAAGCAACTAAAAAAAGTTTTAAAAAGTGTATAAAAAAATACCCGTCGTGCTCTTACACATGTTGTGTAAGCAACGCGACGGGCTTGAGACCAAGGTGAGTTACTGCGTGAGTGAGTCAGGGTGGTATTGTTAGATATTCATCATGGTCATCGGCGTGCTGTGAGCTACGATCGTGATGGCTTGGTCTGGAGTGAAGCCAGCCTTCAGGAGGGCGTCATAGTGACGCTTGGAGAACCGGGCCATCAGGTGGAAGTAGTCTGGGTCACCCAGTATTTCATGGAGGTAACCATTGGGCGCTTCATCAACCTTATCGCCAGTGTTGTTTTGAGTTCCTTTTGCCATTTTCTCTCTCCTTGTTAGGCAGTTTCCTGCCTCTTGTGACGATCTCAAGCGGTGAACTGTGTGGCCTAAGAATAGGCGGAATTCCAGTGAAATACTCTATATAATAGCATAAAATAGATAAATTGTCAAGAGCTGGTTAAGCTCTGTTTATTTTGGTAAAATTAGGACAATTATTTGTAAAAAACTATGTCAGAAAAAAAATATCAAAGACCAAATTGGGATGAGTATTTTATCGCTATTACCAAGATCATTGGCACACGCAGTTCTTGTGATCGTTTGCGAGCGGGCGCAGTCCTAGTCAAAGACAATCGCATTATTGCTACCGGCTACAATGGTGCACCACAGGGCTTGCCAAATTGTGATGAAGTCGGACACATGATGGAGGAGGGACACTGTGTGCGCACTATTCACGCTGAGCACAACGCTATTTTACAAGCTGCCAAATTGTCTGGCACTAGTACAGACGGCACTACTTTATATATGAAGTATTTGCCCTGTATTCATTGTTGCAAATATATAGTAGCGGCTGGTGTCAGGCGTATTGTCTATGTAGCTGACTATCGAGCTTCTATTGCTACTGAATATTTAAAAGGTGCTGGTATTGATGTTGATCAATATCAAGAGAATGAAGATTGGAATGACATGGTGATTGATTTATTTTCTAAAGATGTAGAAGTCATGCATCCAAAAGAGGGTAATGTAAAGATTGAAGAATAAAAAAATGGAAAAAAGAATTTTTGGATTTATTGGTATGATTGCTAGCGGTAAGGATACGGCCGCTGATTATCTAGTCAAAAATTATCAAGCTCAACAAATAAAATTTTCTAGTAGTTTGACAGATGTTTTGAAGCGTTTGTATATACCGACAGCTCGAGAAAATTATCAAATACTTTCCAAAAGTTTGCGGGAAAATTTTGGACAAGATTTATTTTCCAAAATAGTAGCCAGCGATGTCAATAGTGCTACAGCAAGTATAGTGGTAGTAGATGGTGTCAGACGACCAATGGATATTGAAAATCTAAAAAATATTCCAGGTTTCAAACTAGTAGCTATTGAAGTGGATGCTAAAACTAGATTTGAGCGTATTAAAAATCGAAAAGAAAAGCAAGATGATGCGACTAAGACTTGGGAAGAGTTTCAAGCCGAAGACAAAGCGGAAGCAGAAATTGCTATCCCTGATCTGATGCAAAACGCGGATATTAAAATTGATAACAATGGTAGTGTCGAG
>CAYUER010000014.1:21088-22800 GCA_964443785.1 uncultured Gammaproteobacteria bacterium | reverse complement strand
TGTTTTTTTGATAGTTCATAAATTATAATTTAATTTTTTATATTTTTAGCTTTTTGATGAGCCAAGAACTAGATTGTACTTTACCACCACGACCTACATTAAAGACCATCTGACAATTTATTTTTTTGCAAACAGCTACTTCTGGTATATTATCGAGTTTTCTATCACCGCCATTGGCAAAAATATCTGGCTTTATTTTTTTTAGCTCTGCACAGACACTCATGTCTTGAGAATTTTTCGCGTGTTTGGAAATTACCACTTGATCAACTACAGAAAAAGCTTCAATAATTTCTTTTCTTTCTTTTTCGTACATGAAGACATAGCCTTTTTTCTTTTTTAGCCAATTATCATTATTTAAAATAACTACTAATTTGTCACCGAGTTTTTTAGCTGACTGAAACATGCGCACATGCCCGATGTGCACTGGGTCAAAGCCACCAGAAACAGCTACTATTTTTGCTTTTTTATTTTTCATTTTCCAACTGCTGTAGCTCGAGTAAAAGTTCTTCTTGTCGGCGATGCAAATCTTCCACTTCATTTGCTTCGTGTTTTTTGGGATGAATTTTACAATCCAAAATTTGACGCTCAATTTGCATCAATTCATCCCGGATTTGTTCTTTCCTTGGTTTTTCTGGTCTTTGGTTGTCTGGATTGAACATATTATTTTCCATGGCACTGTTTATACTTTTTGCCTGAGCCACAATAGCAGGGATCATTGCGCCCTATTTTATGGCCAGTTTCATCTTTTGGCTTAGAAGGCAAGATTTGATTTTCTACTTCTCTATCTTCTACTTCTTTTTGAAAAGGAGTATAGCCGGCTTTTTTTTCAGTAAATACTTTGTGTTGTTGACTCTTGTCAGGAGCGGCCATTTTTTTGGCAACGCTAACTTTGTAGATAGTGTAGACAATCTGCTTGCGGATAGCTGACATGAGATTGTTGAACAAATCAAAAGCTTGTCTTTTGTACTCTACTAGCGGATCACGCTGGCCATAGCCCTGGAGACCAATACCAGTGCGCAATTTATCCATGGAGGTCAGATGCTCCACCCACAGTGAATCAATACTTTTCAAAATAATACCGCGCTCAATCAGCTGCATAGCTGACCAACGCTGATCATCAAGGGTGATAGATTGATTGATCTCTGCACTGAGCTGATCATATTTGGCGCTTGCTAGCTCGCCCAGATAGTCAATCAAGCTAGTCCTTTCACCATGTCCGTTGTTAATTTTGTTGTTTTCCAAATACTCGCGAATAGTTTTTTCTTCTTCAGCGGTGATAGGAAAAATAGTCAAAAGTGTTTCGATAATTTCTTGAGGATTAAAATCTCCAATGCTTTTTTGAGTCAAAGTATGGAAAGAGACCACCTGTTCTAATTCCTTGTGGACATATTCCAAAATTAAATCTCGACTGCTTTTTATTTCACTGGCTTCACTTTGCTCAGCAAAAAGTTCGATGATATTCTGGCGAGTTTTGTAGATGACCTGACGATGTTTGTTGATGACATCATCGTATTCGACTAGATGTTTTCTAGTATCAAAATTATGACCTTCTACTTTTTTCTGAGCCGACTCGATGGAGTTGGAGATTAATTTGTTTTCAATCGGCATGTCATCGGGTATACCTAGTTTTTCCATCATCATTTTCATGCGGTCAGAGCCAAAGATGCGCATCAGATCATCTTCCATAGAGATATAAAATTGAGATGAGCCAG
>CAYUER010000014.1:14942-20988 GCA_964443785.1 uncultured Gammaproteobacteria bacterium | reverse complement strand
TCTTTTATTTCATTGACAATAGCTTTGTATTTTCCTTTTTCATTTTTATAAATACGATCACGCATATCATCACGAGAAAAAGGACGATTGGTTGGAATGACAGTCACTTCTAGATTGTATATTTTGGCCATTTCCTCGGCTTCGGTAGCAGCTGTTCCAGTCATACCAGCCAATTTTTGGTACATTCTAAAAAAGTTTTGAAAAGTGACTGTAGCCAAAGTCATGCTTTCACGCTGAACTTCTACACCTTCTTTGGCCTCGATAGCCTGATGTAATCCTTCGCTATATCTGCGTCCTGGCATCATACGGCCAGTGAATTCATCGATAATGACAACTTCATTGTCTCGCACTATGTAGTCCCTATCTAGGACATAGAGTGATTTGGCGCGCAAAGCTTGCTCTAGATGATGGACAGTTTGCATGCCATGGCTTTCGTAGATGTTATCAACACCTAATAATTTTTCCATTTTTTTGATACCCTCTTCACTGAGAGTGCAAGCTTTCATTTTTTCGTCAATATTGTAGTCAATATTTTCCTCTAGACTATTTACTAGTTGAGCAAATTGTCTATATTGGGCTGTAGATTCTTCGGCTGGAGCAGAAATGATCAGTGGTGTGCGGGCTTCATCGATCAAGATGCTATCGACTTCGTCTACTATGGCAAAATTTAGTTTGCGTTGTACTTGATTTTTTTCATCTTGAGCCATGTTGTCACGCAGATAGTCAAAACCAAATTCGTTGTTGGTGCCATAGGTAATATCAGCGGCATAGGCTTCTTTGCGGCTGACTGGACGCAAAAAATCTTTGGCTACCTTGATGCCTTCATCTTGCAATTTTTTATCTTCATCAGAAATATGGGTAGGATCATAGATAAAAGAAGCTTCGTGCTGGATAGTGCCAACAGTCAAACCCAAAAAATCATAAATTTGACCCATCCAGACAGCATCTCTTTTGGCTAGATAGTCATTGACTGTCACTAGGTGCACGCCCTTGCCTGATAGGCCATTGAGGTAGATAGCCAGGGTCGAAGTCAGAGTTTTACCTTCACCAGTTTTCATTTCAGCGATTTGACCACGATGCAAAGCTATACCGCCAATCAACTGAACATCAAAATGACGCATTTTCAAAGTGCGTTTGGCTGCCTCTCTCACTAGAGCAAAAGCTGGGACCAAAATATCATCTAAAGCAGTACCAGCTTGTACTTGTTTTTTTAGCTCAAGACTTTTGGCTTTGATCTCCTCATCACTTAAGGATTCTAGCTCTTTTTCTAGATTGTTGATCGCGGTAATTTGTGGGGCTAGCGAATCAATGTATTTTTTATTAGCGTCACCAAATAATTTTTGTAGTATTCCCATAAAAGTTATTCATTCTTTCCCCAGAATTTTATCGACTTAAATATCCGACCACTACGTCTGGCTAAGGATATATTTTTTTCTTTAATCTTTTTCAATTGTCTAGCTAAATTATCTTGCACCAAATCTACGGCCGCTCTAGCATCAGCATGGCTCTCTGTGGCCGTGATTGTGCGTTGTTGAGTCATATTGATATGAGCAGAGACAGTAAAGACATCGCCCTTGTTGTGGTGCTGATCACGCGATAACTCTACTTTAAAATCTGTAATGTCTGATTGAAATTTATCTAAAGTAGAAAATTTATCCCTGAGATATTTTTCAAAAGGTTCTGTCAGATCAAAATTGTTTTTATAAATTTGGATATCCATCCCGTTAGAAATTAGGCTAATTAGATATAAGTACTTATTTGTACTTTTTCCCGTTAAGATTTGAAATTTCTAACGGGATCCATATTTTTATTTTAAGCTTATTTATTTGTTAGGGTAAACCTGTGCCTTGATGCGTCTGACGCCAGCTGAAGATGATTCTTCTTTGATTATTTTGAAAGAGCCTAGCTCAGCAGTATTATCGACATGCGGACCACCGCAAATTTCTTTGGAAAAATCGCCCATAGTATATACTTTTACCTTGTCGCCATATTTATGTTCAAAGATGCCGATGGCGCCATACTCCTTGGCCTCAGCTACGCTCATTTCTTGGTAGCTGACGGGCATTTTTTTATTAATTTGTTCATTGACTATGTCCTCTACTTTTTGGATTTGCTCAGGCGTCATTTTTTCTGGATGAGTAAAATCAAAACGCATGCGATCTTCGTTGATATTACTACCTCTTTGCTCGACATGCTCGCCCAAGACAATCCGGAGGGCCTGTAGCATCAGATGAGCAGCGGTGTGGTGACACTTGGTATTTTGCTTGTCATCAGCTAAACCGCCTTTAAACATACCAGCCGAAGCAGTGCGAGATAAATCTTGATGTTTTTTGAACTCAGCTTCAAACTCTTGCTTATTAATTTGGATGTTATTTTCTCGCGCCAACTCCTCAGTCATTTCCAATGGGAAGCCATAAGTAGAAAACAAGGTAAAGGCAATCTTGCCGTCAATATTTTTTTGTTTAGCAAATTCACGCAAACCTTTTTCTAGCGTAGAGCGGAATTTATTTTCCTCCTGCTCTATCTCTTTAGTGATAAAATCTTGATTTTTTAATAACTCAGGATACGCTGATTGATATTGTGCGATAATTAATTCAGCCAAGACTTTGGTAAAATTATTTTCCAAGCCAAGCATTTTAGCAAAACGGACTGCTCGTCTGATAAGACGACGCAAGACATATCCCTGATCTTTGTTTGATGGTGAAACACCTTTGTGATCACCCAAGATAAAAACAGCACTTCTAATATGGTCAGCAATTATGCGAAAACTGCGCTTGTCATCAGCGTATTTTTTGCCCGATAATTTTTCTAGTGCAGCGATGATTGGTGAAAATAATTCTGTTTGGTAGTTGTCATCTAGGCCATTTAAGACAGCCAGAGTTCTCTCTAGACCCATGCCAGTGTCAATATTTTTTTGCTGCAATGGTTCAAATTTATTATCAGTAGTTTTATGGTACTCCATCAAGACATCATTCCAGATTTCTACCCATCTATTGTCTTCTGGATCAAAAATTTTTGGCGCTTCACCTGCTCCTATCCAATAAAACATCTCTGTATCTGGACCACAAGGGCCAGTAGTGCCAGCAGGGCCCCACCAGTTGGCAGATAGCCTGGCGATACGTTCAGGAGCTACACCGACACTCAGCCAATGTTTTTCGGCTTCGGCATCATATTCTTTGATATCCTCATTGCCACCAAATACAGTGACAGCTAGTTTTTCTTTGTCTAGTTTCAAAATTTCAGTCAAAAATTCCCAAGAATATTCAATAGCTGATGTTTTGTCATAGTCTCCTAGTGACCAATTACCAAGCATTTCAAAAAAAGTGTGGTGCGTAGTATCACCTACTTCATCAATATCACCAGTGCGCACACATTTTTGGACACTGGTAAGCCTAACACCTTGAGGATGTTTTTCGCCCATCAAATAAGGAACCAGCGGATGCATACCAGCCGTGGTAAACAAAACAGTAGGGTCATTGTCAGGGATCAATGATGCTGAAGTGATAATTTTGTGGTCTTTTGATTCAAAATATTTGAGAAATTTATCTCTTAAGTCTTGAGCGCTAAAAACAGGCATATTTTATCTCCTATTAACATGTAAATATACCTAAAATATACCTATTTTTGAGCAAAAAGTCAATAATTTTACTTAAAAAAATACTCCCGCACCGGTGTGCAGGAGTAATGAGAAGGGCTGTGCCGTCTGGCATCTAGTAGTCGCGGTATTGGGCCCGCCAAAACCAGTCGCCTAGGACGGCACAGCCTCTTTAGCTAAAGAGCTTGGTGGGGGACGGCGGGGATTACCCGCCACCTCTTCCATGGTAGAGAGGCGCTCTTATGCCGAGGCATATGAGCTATTTTGTCCCCCAATAAGATTTATATCTTAACAATATTATAATATTTGTCAAGACTTTAAGGCCTCAAAAAAACAAAAAACCGCTTGATCAGAGTGGTTTTTTGAACTTATGATATATAAGACAATATTTACAAAATATGTCAAGGGTTATAAATAAAGCTTTGAATACTTTGCAAAAAAGCTTTTTTTATAAAAACGCTCAAAATTTGAGCTTTTATAGCTATAAATCAAGCGATATAATATTTTTATTTTGCGAATACTGGACATATTTTCTTCCTATATTATTAAAGACGAATTAAAGTAAAAAACATAACAGTAAAAAAAGAGCCTTGCTAGCGTGTGCCAGCAAAGCTCGGGAAACAAGGGTCTTGGACAATGCCGCCGAGACAGTCGCAACAGGCCATGCTCTTTTTCCGAGCAGAATGCGGTGAAAACCCGCCTTCATTTACGCCCTTGCGCCATCTATGGATGTCAAGCAAAGCTGAGACATCGCCCAAGACCCAACAAGTTGGATCGCCGCCTGATACCTATCGAAAGCTAGTAGAGTTGCCTGTGGTGGCCTCCGTGCCTTCCAATACGGGTAATCCGCAGCGATCCGAATGAACAGAAGAAATAGTATTATACACTATTTTATGATTTTGTCAATAGCTATAGCCCTACTATAGGCTATTTATGCTATATTTTATCTAAAATTAGCCAAAATTAAAGCCCCCGCCAAATGATGACAGGGGCCTGGAAGATCAAGCTCCAGGAGCAAGGCAGGTCCAATTCGTAAGCCGAAGAAGTAAGCGACAGATCAAGATCTGTCTTTCTTGGCCCACAGCGATGGGTGTTGACCGACAACTTAATGTCGGACCTTTGTACCACCGAATGGAATCCCCCGAGCCCCTGGAGCTCTCAAAAAAAACCAGAAGAACAGTGAAGATAAATACTTTATACCCACTGTTAAAATTTGTCAATACTTTTTTTAGATAATAGTAGCACTAGCAATCAGAGCCTGGTTTTTATAAATAGCCACTATTTGACCGCTGGCCACACCTTTTTGTGCTTGCGCAAAATTGATCACACCGTCATCTATGACAACATCCTGATCTTCTTGACGATAGCGAATCTTAGCTTTGGCTTTGATAGGTAGTGTATATTTTGCTCCTAGCCAGTGTAGCTTAGTGATGTGTATTTTTTTACTGTATAAAGCACTATCTCCTTCTTTAGCTACTATGAGTATATTTTTTTGTAAATCTTTTTGCTGGATAAACCAAGGGCCATTGGCTAGATTCAAGCCTTTTCTTTGGCCAATAGTATAATACCAAACTCCATCATGCTGACCGAGCTTGTACCCTTTGGTATCCAAAATATCGCCTTTTTTTGTTTTAATTTTTTGCGCTAAAAATGTTTTGAGGTTTATTTTACCAATAAAACAAATGCCCTGACTATCTGGTCGATCAGCATTGGCTAGCTTGGCTTGCTTGGCAATAGCGCGAACTTTTGTTTTGGCTAAGTGGCCAATGGGAAAAATAGCGCTAGCCAGCTGCTTTTGATTCAAACCAGATAAAAAGTAAGATTGATCTTTATTTTTATCCAAAGCTTTGAGGAGCTGATAAAAATCACCGGACTTTTTGAGACGAGCGTAGTGTCCAGTAGCTATTTTGCTAAAACCCAACTTCTGGGCCTTGGCTAAAAATAGTTTGAATTTAATTTCATTGTTGCACAAAATGTCAGGATTGGGTGTTTGGCCATTTTGATAAGTTTCAAAAATATAGCTAACCACTTTGTCATGGTACTCTTTTTCAAAGTCGAAAGTATGGATGGGCACATGAAGCTGGGCAGCAATACGGTAAGCCATGATTCTATCCTCTTTCCATGGACACTCACCCTTGAGGTTAACTTTTTCAGAAAAATTTTTCATAAAGGCCGCCTCTACATAATAGCCCTGTTTTTTCAATAAATATAAAGCCACAGCGCTGTCCACACCACCTGATAAGGCTACTAGTATTTTTTCTTTTTTGGCCATATTGATAGTATAAGGTAATATTTTTTTATTAAAATGTCAATAAAATACCTGATTGACCTTTTGCGGTAAAAGGAGTATTTTATATGTAATTTACTGTTCTTGCCTCTGTCCCTAGGTCATGGCCAAACCCCACCTGAAAGCAACTTTTTAAGGAGGTGCGACATGAGTAACGACAACAA
>CAYUER010000014.1:0-14842 GCA_964443785.1 uncultured Gammaproteobacteria bacterium | reverse complement strand
TTTTTATTTGAGGAAATTAAAATGTTTTAAAGTCGGCAAAATGTTTGGCGCCAAATTATCTGGCAGATGATTGATGTCAAACCATTGCCATTCCCTGATGTCAGCACCGGGTTTGATTTCACCTATTCTTTTAGCTAGATAGTGCACCAATAAAACATCGATCATTTCGTTATTTGATAATTTGTAAGTCCAAGTGATGAATGGCTCTAAATTTAAAACTTCTAATTTAATACCCATCTCTTCTTGAGCCTCACGTTCAGCAGCTGCAAATAAATTTTTTTCATAATCCTCTACTTTGCCGCCACAAAATTTCCAAAAATTGTCATCACCATGTTGATTCAGTAGCACTTTATTATCTTCTACAATTACTGGACCAGAAGCAATAATGATTTTTGGCATATTATTTGATCTTAAAAATAGAATTTTTTTCAATAGCTTTCATGGCTAGACTGATTCTTTGTCGATTGCGAGCATAGATGGTAAACAATCTTTCACCTTTTTTGACTGGATCGCCATATTCTTTGTTTAGATAAACACCGGCTAATTTGTCAGAAGGCGCGCCCAAAATACGGGCAATGATGTTGATTTGTTTATTGTCAGTAAATCTGATGTGGCCGGATTTTTCAGCTACAATATATTTTTTGCAAGCACCAATAGTAATATCATCAGGCTGAACATTGGGATTACCACCTTGGGCTTTGATGATTTCCTGCATCTTATGCCAAGCAGCACCAGACTCTAGAGCGGCCCAGGCCATCTTGGCGCCGTGTCCTTTGCGCGCCTTGCCCGTCAACTCCAAAAGCTCACCAGCTAGGTGAATAGCCTTGTTGGCTAAATCTGTAGGATAATTATCCCTTTGCTGCAAAACACGCAGCACATCTCTTGCCTCGAGTGCTGGCCCTACACCACGACCAACTGGATCTTCGGTCTTGATCATGACCACTTTGATTTTGATACCAAAACGATGTGCTAAGTATTTAAATTTTTTCTCTATTTTTTTAGCTGTACGTAAATTTGGTATTTTGGTAGTAGGACCTAGGGGCATGTCGATGATCAAATGAGTGACGCCCATGGCTACTTTTTTAGCCATAATACTGACTAGCATCTTGTCATAAGGTTCCAAAGACAAGGGATAGCTGACACTCAAAATCTTATCATCAGCGGGAGCAAGATTCAGGCCACCACCCCAGACCAAGCAAGCGCCGGTTTTTTTGACAATTTTTTTGATCTCCTCAGCTTCAAAGGCTACTGGTGCCAACATTTCCATAGTATCGGCTGTACCGGCTGGTGAAGTGATAGCTCGTGAAGAAGTCTTGGGTATAGTCAGACCCAAAGAAGCTAAAATAGGAATAGCCACCATAGTAGTCCTATTGCCAGCCAAGCCACCGACCGAATGCTTATCAGCTACTAAGCCAGGAAATTTCAAAATTTGACCAGTCTCGGCCATAGCCTTGACCATGTAGTATAGCTCGTCATTGGTATAGCTATGCATAAAGCTAGAAGCTACAAAATAAGTAGTCTCTGTCCTAGTCAAAACACCATTGGAAATATCTTGAAAAATTTGAAAAAAATCTTGGTAGCTAAGGTGTTTACCTAGTAGTCTTTTTTTGATTGCTTGGACAGATTTGGCCCTTTCTAGCACCTCGACACTGACTATGGTACCGCTGGGGATTTCATTTTTTTCCCAAATATCTCTATATAGACCGACATAGCCAGAGCCCACTCTCTTTTCGGAGGTATTGGCTTCGGCAATTATTTCTTTTTGTTGCCAAGTGATTTTTATTTTATCACCAGCATGAATGCCATAATGTAAAGCTTCCACATTGTTTAATAGAGCAATATTTGATTGTCCAGTTTCGATGTCTATTTTTTTTGTTTTTAGATAGTAGGCCATATTAAAATTTTATTATTTCTCCTGGTTGAATAGTCTTTGATTGACTAGGAGGAGTTTGTGTTGTTTGTTTATTGCTATTTAAATTTAATTTTTGGTAAAGCTGATCTTTGTCCATTTTCATGGCATCAGCCAAAGAGACAAAGCCTTCTTCATCGGTGGCCAGCGGTAGGGGCTCTGGCGGTCTTTCTACTTTTTGTTCTTTGACTACCTTGATGCTGGATGGCGGAGGTATCTGACCAGCTCGAGATTTTTTCAGACAATCTTCACAATAAATAGCCTTAGACAAATCTGGCTCAAAATTGAGCTCGGTTTCTTTACCACAATAAGTGCAGCTATATTTTTTGCCAGTCTTCGGTGCTTTTTTAGCTTTTTTATCCTTACTTTTACTACTAGAATTAGTAGAAGGAGTAGAGCTAGAATTATCTTTTTTGGTAAATTTATCATCGCCATCACGATTTTCACTCCAGCGAGTAATCTTTTCTTCTACCAAAATTCTAGGCTTGGTGTAGCGCTCTCTAGTGACTTTGATGACTTTTTCTTTGACATCATAGGGCACAGTACTATCAAGCTTCACTGGGGGCAAAGTCCGAGCCGAAAAAGCTTCTGAAGCGACACCATCAATCATTAATTTTAAGTAAACTTGAAACTTTGGTAAGTTGACTAAATTTTCTTGAGTAAAGACGGGGAAAAATTCTTTTTCCAAAAACTCAGCATCAGTCGCACCAACACGGAATGAGACAATAGTCCCGACATTACCAAAAACCGCTGCCGCTATATCCTCTTCTATTTGCTCAATATATTGATGGGCAATGATTAGGTTCAAGCGATATTTACGAGCCTCTGATAAAATATTGGAAAAAGATTCGGTAGCAAAATTTTGAAACTCATCAACATAGAGATAAAAATCATTTCTTTCGTCTTCTGGTATATCAATCCTACTCATGGCTGCTAGCTGGATCTTGGTGATCAACATAGCGCCTAGCAAAGCCGAATTATCCTCACCTACTCGGCCTTTAGCCAGATTCAAAAGTAAGATTTTTTTATTATCCATGACTTCGCGCATGGAAAAAGATGACTGCACTTGGCCAACCATATTTCTAATCAAAGAAGATGACAAGAAACGACCGACTTTGTTTTGGATGGGAGCGATAGCTTCAGCTTGGAAACGGTCAGGATATTTGGAATATTCATCAATCCAAAATGAACGCACTACTGGATCGCTGATTTTTTCTACAACGCGATTGCGAAAAGCCTTGTCAGTCAACATGCGCATAATACCAAGCAAGGTTGAGCCGGGGTATTCTAGCAAGGCCGAAATAGCGTGATGTAAAACATATTCCAAGCGTGGACCCCAAGAATCAGCCCAGATTTTTTTGAATACACCAATCAAGCCAGAAACTACCAAATGCCTCTGCTCTACTCCGACTTTTTCCAAAACATTGAAAGCAATCGGAAAATCCAAATCAGCAGGATTGAAATACACTACATCATTGACTCGATGCGAAGGGATGAAATTGATCACCTTCTCAACCAACTCACCGTGTGGATCCACTACGCAAACACCACGACCAGCTTGGATGTCCTGGATGATCATGTTTTCCATCAAGGTAGACTTGCCCATACCAGTCTTACCAATGACATACATATGCCTACGCCTGTCATCAGTCTTGATACCAAAACGCACGCTTTGATTGCGGTAGTCTGTTTCGGCAAAAGTTGTAATTTCGTTTATTTCTGGCATATTATTTCACGGGTAAATTGGCTGGTGGCACTGCTTTTTTGTCATCAGCATCTGTGGGATTTTTGGCAAATTTTTGTTCAAAATATTTATTGTCAAGCTTTGGATCAGACATCTTGGCACTACGCAATTGTTTGCGTAGGTCGTCGGCAACATTGTTTGAGCTCTTTGTCTCTGTAAAAATAGGTAAAGAAAATGGCGGCTCGCTTTTTTTGCTTTCCGTTTTTTGCAACATCGGCGTACTGATCAGCATGCTTGGGAAATGCCACAAGCTGGCTAGCTCCTCGATATTGAGGGCAAAGTAAGCGTGACCAGAGATACCACTACGCGATTTGTAAGCCCTGATCAATTTTTCGCGACGATAATTGACTCTTTCTTTGGCAAAAAACCACTCTACTTTGGTCTTGGTCTTGCTATCTGGCTTAAAAGCATTCAAATCCATGGTGCTAAATTGCTTCAAAGAGCCAAAGACCGGAGCCACTACTCTACCAGGATTGTACTGATCATGAGGTGAGAGGTAAATCAAGCGAATTTTGCAGTCAAAAATGATTTTGGAAGCCTTACGCTCAATAGCCTCTAATTTACCCCTTTCGCCTGGAGTCAAATGCAACATATGGCTAGGCAAATCATCTTTTTTGTCTTTCTTGCTAGCATTGGCTTCAGCTCCAGTCCAATAAAACATCGACTCACCATTGGTCAGAATAAATAAGCTAGCAATAGAGGAAAATATATTTTCATACCAAGGCTTTTTGGGGGCTGGTCCCTTTTTACCAGCAAGCTTTTGGGCTGCAGCATTGGCTTTTTTGGCCCAATCATTGCCAGCAGCTGGTCTGATGATAAACTGTAGCCAAACCTGCTCACCACTGCGAATCTTGCTCATGGTCTCGATCACAGAGGCCATAGGGTCTTTGAATTCACCACTTACCTTGTCTTCAAACTCAGTATAAGTCCTAATCGGCAGATAATCAGGAGCAACCAATACCACTTCGGTGCCCCACATATTATAGTCATCATTGGGAAAGCTGACTGGTAAATCAGTAGTATAGTCACTTACCTCCGTAATTTCAGCATCAGGGTATTGGGCATAAATAGCGCTTTCGACCAAGTCACGCCAATAATCAGGCGTCCTGATCAAAAATTGAACATAACCATCAATGCTAATGATTTCAAAGGAAAAGGCTAATTGAAATTGTCCCTCATATTTTTCTTTGCGACTGACAGTGCCCTGAGCTCCAGAAAGAGTGGCAAAAAGCTGTTCTACTGCTTTGGGTGTCTGCTCAGAATCACGCGGTATGTCCACAGCCAAAAAAATAAACTTTTTTTTGGCTATCCACTTGTTTTGCTGGGCATTGAGCCAGAGATCATAGGCCATCAAAATAATCAAAAACAAGTAAGCAAAACCCATGCCATGAGTAATGACATACTGTAGCATCTGATCAGCTGGCAAAGTACCAACCAAAGCGAGCTCTTCCCAATTGACTAAAAAATTCGTAAAGTCCATAGCTATTACTGTGAGTATATTATACAATTTTTTAGTGATATTTGCCAGTCAAAAATCAACAAAAAAACAACCCACATACTGGTGAAGTTGTTTTTTGTGAATTTATGCATTTTTTAAAGAATATTTTCCGTTTTCGTTTTTTTGAAATCTATTTTTATTCATCAAAGCGAGAGTGACTGTTGTTTCTTTGATCATACGATGCTTCAATACTTCTTCTACGATCTCCTTTTTACTCAGTGGTCTATCACTCTGACGGAGAATCTCTTCGATAACATCAGAGACAACTCCTGGCTTGTAGCCCCACTCTTTGAGAGCGTAGATACCGCGACCAACCAAGACATACTTGTCATCTAGAATCAATTCATTGTGAATAGTGGCTGGATAAGCTTGGCGATGATCAAACTCCATTTTATTGATAGTCTCGGCAATCTCGTTGAAGTGCATTGGTCTATTTTCTTTTTTCAATACTAGATAAATTTTGTCGTTCATTCTCTTGGGAGAAATATCAGACCAGTGAGACAAGCCCCACTCTTCGTAAGGATTGGATTTTAATTTTTTGGTAATATAGATAAAGTTCAAAACTACTTTGTCAGTCAAATTTTCATTTTGCTGGTAATACTCGGTAGCTTGAATTTTATTCAACAATTCATCAATCGCCAAAGTGTTGCCGTGGTTTTCCACGATATTGAGTACTTCATTGATAGCTTTCTCATAAAACTCTACAGAAGACTCTGGAGTTTTCCAGTGATCAAAATAGTCCTTGCTCTCACGGATAAACTGAAAACGATGTTTTAACAATTGACCCAAGATGAAAACTACGGCTGAATGATTATCATCATTGTAGCCAGAGGAAGTCAAAAGCTCTTTGATCAAATTCACCTCAGCCATCAAACCGCCATGTTCTGACAAGATGCCATTGGTAATATCTTCAATCTCTTGCAAATAAGTTTCATCAAAATTTTTGATAATCTTTTTCAGAGAGCTATTTTCAATCTGACGGACGCGCTCGCGAGTAATGGCATATTGTTTACCAATATCTTCAAGCGTTTTTTTCTCATAGCCAGACAAACCGTGGCGTAGCTTGATAATCTCTCGCTCGCGCTCAGTCAAAGCTGCTAAAATACCCTCCAGTGTTTCATGGGGATTGAAGCTAGCCAGATTTGACAAATGTTTGGCTGTGATAACTTGGTCTAAAATTGATTCCATATGTTTGTATAAAACAATAAAAATTTGACAGTTTTATTTCATGTCGCCTATAGCATAACACATTTATGAAAATAAGTCAACCCCAATTTATGGTAAAACTGGGGTTGACAAATTAAGCTATATTTTGGCTAATTTTAGCCATTTTGTAAATTTACTAACGTTTTTTATTAAATAACAATAATAAAGGTGAGGCAATAAAAATAGAAGAGTAAGTACCAATCACAATACCAATGGAAAGCGCTAGGGCTAGATATTTAGTGCTCTCCCCACCAAAAAGAAGTATGGCCAAAAGGGCCAAAAAGGTAGTCAAAGAAGTATTGATTGAACGGACTATAGTTTGATTGATACTGATATTGAGGATTTCCTCAAAATTGTCATAGCTACGATTTTTGAATAGATTTTCTCTAATGCGATCAAAGGTCACAATAGTGTCATGCACAGAAAAGCCTAAAATAGTAAGCAAGGCTGTGACAAATAAACTATCAACCTCTACTCCGGCAAATTTGCCCAAAAAGACAAAAACACCGGTGACAATCAAAATATCATGAGCCAAAGCAATGATGGCTGCTAAACCATATTTCCAAGATTCTACTGGTTTTGATACCTTCCTAAAGGCATAGGCAATATACAAAACAATGAAGATCAAAACAATAATAATTGCTTGGATAGCTTTATCTTTGAGCTCTTTGCCAAGAGATGGTCCAATAGATTCAAATTTATTTTCAGTCAAAGTATTGTTTTCAACATTGTCCAACTGAATCTGAGAAATAGCTTGTAATACTTCTTGGTGTTTGGCTTCATCGATATTTTTGAAGCGCAAAATATAATCCTTTTCCCCAGATGGCTGCATAATCACTGACTCTAAACCAACATTTTTGAAAGCAGTCTGCATCTGCTCCATACTTGGTCTTTGAGTCGAGTAGCTGACATCCAGTAAACTACCGCCAGTAAAGTCAATGCCGTATTTGAGACCCCACAAAAACCAACCAATGATAGATAAGGAAACTAAAACAATAGAAACGGTATACCAAATTTTTCTTGTTTGAATAATTTTATACATATTATTTTACTTCAGGTTTTTCTAAAGAAACGCCAAATAAACCTAATTTATTTTCTAATTTTTTATTGATCACTAAGCGCATAAAAGTATGAGTGACCGTGATAGCAGAAAACATTGACACTAAAATACCAATACCGAGAGTAATAGCAAAACCCTTTACAATAGAAGTGCCAAACCAAGCTAAGATCACACAAGTGATAATGGAAGAAAAATTGGAATCACGGATAGATGGCCAAGCTCGCTCAAAACCATCCTCTACAGCGGTTGTCAGACTCTTGCCATTGTAAAGCTCCTCTTTGGTGCGCTCAAAAATCAAGACATTGGCATCCACCGCCATACCAATAGATAAGATAAAGCCCGCAATACCAGCCATGGTCATAGTGACTGGAATCAGCTCAAAGATAGCTAAACTCAAAACAGTATAGATAGCTAAGGCGATCACTGATAAAAAGCCTGGCAAGCGATAAAATATCAACATGAACAAAGCAGCGGCTAAGAAACCAATAATACCAGCCAACAAGCTCTGATCTAGAGAAATCTGACCCAAGGTAGGTCCGATAGTCTGCTGGGTCAACAGAGTAATAGGTACTGGTAAAGCACCTAGGTTCAAATCTTTGACTAGCTGCTTAGCCTCTTCAATGGTAAAGCGTCCAGAAATTTGAGCTGAACCGTCTCGGATTGGCTCCTGCACTACTGGATTGGAACGCAATGAGCCATCCAAAAATATACCGATAGTTTTGCCGACATTGAGCTCAGTCAAATTAGCAAAAGTCTCTGTGCCCTCTTCATCAAAATCCAAAAGCACCATTGGCTCTTGGGTATTAGGATCAAATTGCAATTGAGCTTTTTTGATATTTTTACCACTCAAAGCAGTATTGGCCCAAGTAATGTTTTGGTCGGCATTTGGCTTGGCAAACAGGATGTGAGCCGAGTGCACCTCTTTGACACCATCAGTGGTTTTTTCTTCAATTTTTTTGATAATATGATAGCCAAATTGAGATTCTATTAATTGTTTGCTGATCTCGCCTGCTTTCAAATCTTCAAAAATAGCTTTATCAAATTCTGGCACAAAGGTACCTGACTTGACCCAGCCCAAATCACCACCAGCATCTTTGGAGCCGGGATCTTCACTGAATTCTTTGGCTAATTTAGCAAAATCTTCTTTTTTTAAAGCTCTCTTCAACACTTCCTCTGCTTTGGTGCGGATAGCATCTCCATCTGCAGGGGCTATGGCTGCACCTTCAGTTTTGAATTCTAGTAAAGGAGTTTTGTCAATAATTTTGATCGCTTCGTTGACGTCACTGACACCAGCCAACTCCACAATGATGCGATAATTGTCACCGCTCATATTGGTCTGGACTAGCGGCTCAGAAACACCATAAGCATTGACTCGACGCTCGATGACATCGCGTAAAGCCTCTACTCTATCCCTTTTTTCGCCAGCCTCCAAAGCACTGACATCAGCTTGGTAGACTAAATGTGTACCACCCTGCAAATCCAAACCTAAATGCATTTTCACCTTATTGACCCAGTGATCTTGAGCTAAAAATGGCACATTGGGTAAAACAAACATGACAGCCAATAAAGTCAAAATACCAATAAAAACAGCTGTCCATCTTAACCTGTTTTTACTGACTAACTTGTGTTGTTGCGGATAACTATACTTGTTCATAATTCTTGTATTTACTATATAAATAAGCCCGCTTATTTTAACATAAATAGTGATTTTGACAAGAGTAGACAAAAAACCACTAGGTTTGTACAAGCTAGTGGTTTAGTAGAGATAATATTGATTGATTATTTAGCTAAAGATAGGTCAAAAGCTTTTTGTTCGGTCCAGGTTTTTTCATCGTAGACTTTGATCTGTTTTTCACCAATGATGTAAAAATAATCATTGATAAAAATTGCTCGTTTGACTTGATTGATCTGGGCAGCGTGGACCAAGGATAACTGATCGTCATCATAGCTGATGATGTAGGCACCTTTGCTACCGGGCAAGAAAAATACTTTATATTTTTCATCGATTGTAAAAGCTTTGTGGTTGTTGTTGACCTCAGTATAGTATTCATCCAAAGAATATTTGGCTATCTCTTTGGGTTGGCTAGCATCTAAAACATCAAACAAAGATATTTTGACCCTGCCGTTTTCTTCACCAACACCGATAATCCTATTTTGATTGATCGGATGCAGATAAGATGAATAGCCTGGTATTTTGAGCTCGCCTTTTTTGAGAGGATTTTTTGGATCCTTGAGATCAATCACATAAAATGGATCCACTTGTCTAAAGGTGACTATATAAGCTTTGTCCTCGATAAATCTAGCGCTATATATCCTCTCCGTCAGACCCATGTCCAATAATTTACCAATCATTTTCAAATCTGGTCCCAAAACATAAAGATCGTTGGTGCTATCACTATTCCCAGAAAAAATAGCGTCCCATCCGCCTCCCAAGGTAGTGGCGATACGCAGATTGCCATTGTATTCATCTAGAGAAAATTGATTCAAAGGACTACCAGCGATGGCACCGCTAGCTTTGACCCCCAAATCTTTGATGGCAATCTTGACTATACCAGTATTAGTCAAATTTCTTTTATTATTTTGATAATAATTTTGAAAACGATTTTGCAATTCGGTTTCTACTTTTAAATTCTGATCTTTGCCTAAGCTTTTTTTCCAAGTATCAATAATCACAGATAGCTCCGCCATTTTGGTAGAATTGCTGATATCGTATGATTTTAATTTAGTGATTTTTTCCTGCACATAAGTACTGAGTAAATCGCTAGCATCTTTGGCCAAAAAGTCTGAATAAAAAGTAAACATATCAATGGCCTGCGGATAAGTGATATACAAATTATCTTTTGACATGTAGGTCACTGATTGACCGTAGCTAGCCAAAAATGAAGTAGTTTGACTGACATTGCCAGATTTCACATCTACTTTCATAGCAGTATAGGTAGCATTGGCTGAGGTCGGTAAAATAGGATGATAAATATCACTGCAAGCGATAGTTAGTTTTTCATTGTTATAAGTCAAAGGTCTGATCGGGCAAGGCTCATTGTAGTTGGCATAAGTATGAGTCAGTAAATAAATACTATCTCCATATAAACGAGCTTGATCAAAAACAGTTTGCGAGTCATCATCAAGATTGATAGTCCATTTTTTGTTGGGCTTTTCTTTGTCAGTGATGTCGTAGCCATTTATTTCTCTACCGGAGAAGACTACGAGCATATTATCTTTGACCAAAAGTTCACCGCTTTTATCGATTTTGGATAAAAACTTCATATCAGCAAAAGGCCAAGCTTTGACTAGAGTAGTTTCGGCATTTTGAGGCTGAGGATAATATGGTTTGTCAATCACATCGATCATCGGCATAGTGCCCGAAAAATTGTCAGGAGCCATCATGCGTTCATAGCCGTAGTCATAGACTGGCTGTTTGGCATAAAAAATATTTTGGCCGTCAGTTTTGATAATATCTGGCTCATCAATACCAGCTACTTGGACATTGGTTTCTGAATATCTATTGACGCTACTAGATTCACTTTTGACTGCATCTAGACTACCTGTGCCAAAATCCATATCAGCCATAGCTGGAGCACTGACCATCACTTCGCGGGATATCACGCCCATATTGCCATAATAATCTGAGCTAGCTAATAATTGTCCTTGACTGAGATAATCTTTGAATTCATCGGCTGACTGAAATTTGGCTAGCTGATTAGAAAAATCATATTGCAAATCCTTAGAGCCATTGTCCTTGGGCTTGAATATTTGATTTTGTCTTGGTCCATCCAGAGGATAAGATAGTAGGTATAGCCCTATGCCCAAAGATAACAAAAATAAAACAATCACTAAGGACGAGTTCATATTGCCGTAGTGATTCAAAATATTGTTTATTAATTTTTTTTCGACTGGCTTATTTTTCTTTTTATTTTTTTTCATATTTTTATTACTTACCTTAGTAATATATTATAGCACAAAAAACTAATTACCCCCAAATCTTCTTTGGCGATGACTATACTCTTCCAAAGCCATGTCAAAATCTACTTTTTCAAACTCTGGCCACATTTTTTGAGTAAAATATAATTCGCTATAGACTGATTGCCAAGTCAAAAAGCCAGACAATCTCTGCTCACCAGAAGTACGGATAATAAAATCTGGATCGCTGATATTTTTAGTATAAAGATTTTGTTTAATAGTTTCTTCGTTAATATCTGCTTCCGCTACATTGCTAGCGACTATTTTTTTGACAGCTTTGACTATCTCATCACGACCACCATAGTTGAAACAAATATTCAAAATACCTTGCTCAGCCACGCTAGTAATTTCCTCGGCTTGGCTGATTGCTTTTTGCAAATCCTCAGACAAACCCATGCGGTCGCCTAATATTTGAAGCTTAATCCCCTTTTTTAATAAAAAATGAGCTTCTTTTTCGAGTAAAATTTTAAATAAATTCAATAAATAATTGACCTCTTCTTGACTTCTTTTCCAGTTTTCCGTAGAAAAAGCATAAATAGTCATGATTTTGACCCCTTTGGTCAAGGCATAATCGGCAATTTCTTTGACTTTATCAAAGCCAATCCGGTGCCCTTCAAAAGTCGGTAAATTGTGAGCTCTAGCCCAACGGCGATTACCATCAATAATAATAGCAATATGCTGAGGAATTAGATTGTTTTCATTTTTCATTTTTTTATTATAGCAAGTTAACATTTTTTAGCAAATACAAAAGCCCAGCCCAGCCTCTCGCGAGAGGCTGGGCTGGGCTGGATTAAACTTTTATTTGATATGATTTATTCTTCCATTTTTTCCGCTTGACGATTGACTTTACGGCGCTCAGCTTCGGTCAATGATTGCTTGCGAATGCGTACACTGTGTGGAGTAATTTCTAAGTATTCATCATCAGCAATTGTTTCTAAACCTTTTTCGACACTCATAATAGTTGGTGGTACCAAGAGAATAGCTTCGTCTGAGGCCTTGCTACGCATATTGGTCAATTGTTTACCCTTGGTTGGATTGACAATCATATCCATGCCTTTGGCAGCATTACCAATGACCATACCCTCATAGACCTCGACACCTGGTCCGATATACAAGACACCGCGTTCTTGGAGATTGAACAAGGAAAAACCCAAAGCTTTGCCGGTAGCCATAGAGACCATGGAGCCGACATCGCGCTTTTTGATCTCGCCAGTATATGGTCTGTAGCCAATGACGCGCGAACACAAAATACCTTCGCCTCTAGTGTCAACAATAAATTCTCCTCGGTAGCCCAATAGACCGCGGGTTGGCATTTCAAAAACCAAACGCGACTGACTGCCGTGCATTTTCATGTCTACTACTATGCCTTTGCGCTTACCGATTTTTTCGATCACGACACCGGATTTATCTTCTGGCACATCGATGGTCACTTCTTCAAATGGCTCCATCTTTTGCCCATCTTTTTCTTTGATGATGACTTGGGGCTGAGAAACTTGCATTTCAAAACCTTCACGGCGCATATTTTCGATCAAGATAGCGATGTGCAATTCTCCTCTGCCATAAACTTTGTTGGTGTCATTGGCAAAATCTATTTTCAAACCTACATTGATTTCTAATTCTTTTTCTAGACGCTCACGCAATTGTTTGCTAGTGACAAATTTACCTTCGCGACCAGCAAAAGGAGAACTGTTGACCAAAAAATCCAAAGAAATAGTCGGCTCATCAACAGTGATAGCTGGCAAGGCTTCTTGCTCAGCATTTAGACAGAGAGTTTCACCAATATCAATATCAGCAAACCCAGCAATCATGACAATATCACCAGCTAGAGCTTCTTCGGCCTCTATTCTTTCTAAACCTTTGAAGGTAAAAAGTTTAGTGATACGGCCAGTTTTATTTTCACCGTTTAATTTTTTTAAAATCAAATTACCTTTGTTTTGCAAGCGACCTTCGTAGATGCGACCAATAGCAAGTCTACCAAGAAAATTATCATAACCAAGATTGAAGGGCTGAAAACGCAAAGGCAAGTCAATCTCGGCTTTGGCTGGCTGGACTTTTTCCAAAATCACATCAAGCAGTGGCATGATGTCCTGAGACTCATCGGTCAAATAACGCTTGGCAATACCGTTTTTGGCAACAGCATAGACAGTGGTAAAGTCGAGCTGCTCATCTGTAGCACCCAAGTCCATAAACAATTCAAAAACTTGCTCATGAGCGAGATTGGGATTGGCGGCTGGTTTGTCGATCTTATTCAAAACTACAATTGGTTTTAAACCAAGCTCCAAAGATTTTTTTAGCACAAATCTAGTCTGAGGCATTGGGCCTTCTTGGGCATCCACTACCAACAAGACACTATCAATGGATCGCAAAACGCGCTCTACTTCTGAACCAAAGTCAGCGTGTCCCGGAGTATCGACTATATTGATTTTGGTATCTTTATAAAAGACAGCCGCATTTTTGGAATAAATAGTAATACCACGCTCTTTTTCGAGCGTATTGGAGTCCATACTCACACTCTCGTCTGACAACATGCCAGTTTGTTTGAGGATGGCGTCAGTCAGAGCAGTCTTGCCATGATCAACGTGAGCGATAATTGCGATGTTTCTGATTTCCATAAGGACAAATAATACCAGAAATATTCATTTTTGGCAAGGCTAAATCACCAATAGTATAAATAGCTTGCTTAGACCCAAATAAAAAACGACCCCTAAAGATCGTTTTTCAAGATATAATATGATTTTAAACTACTCGATTACTGACACTTTTTTCATCTTTATCTCTTCTAGTGGCCTATCTCCTGGCCCGGTTTTGGTAGCCGCAATAGCATCGACTACTTCCATGCCACTCACTACACGACCAAAGATAGTATAGTTGTGATCGAGCGGATAGTCCTGATGCATGATGAAAAATTGACTACCATTGGTATTTGGTCCAGCATTGGCCATAGCCAAGGTACCTCTGACATAGCCACGCTGATATGACGCTGTGCTAGCATTGAGCTCATCGGCAAATTGGTAACCTGGACCACCACGGCCAGTACCCGTCGGATCGCCACCCTGAATCATAAAGCCCGAAATGACCCGATGAAATATCACGCCGTCATAAAAACCTTTTTTGGCTAGAGTCACAAAATTCTCTACTGTCTTGGGAGCGTCATTATCAAATAATTCTAAAGTAATATCGCCTTTGCTTGTTTCGATTTTTACATTTGTCATTTTAGTTTCGCTTATAGACAAATCCGTAGCTTCTAGTATGGCCGGCTTGTCTAGTGTATTAGTATTAATGTTATTGTTAATATTTTCATCGTTGGGAGCAATAGCCGCTTGATTGAATTTGATAAAAAATAACCAAATTACCAAAGCTAATAACAATACTCCTCCACCTATTTTTAACCAAGTATTTTTATTCATATTTTATTTATTTTAATTGCGTTTATTATTATAGCAAGTAGAAAAAATATGGCAAATATTT
>CAYUER010000013.1:21417-22929 GCA_964443785.1 uncultured Gammaproteobacteria bacterium | reverse complement strand
GATCCCCGCTTTGAAAAATTGATTGATAAAAAAGAATAAAAAAAGCCCGCCGTTCATCACTCTGTGAGTGACTAATAGACGGGCAAGGAGCAGGTCTCTTGGAGAGACCTCGTGGCCTCAGGCCGCTTCCGGTGGTTCATCTTCATCGTCCCACTGTGCAACACTGGGCCTTGGCCGACCATCATCTTTCCTGTATCCAGGACAGGCAGAGCGCAGGCGCTCTCCACCCCTGTGACAAATCCAGGTGATGAAAACCGCCAAGACGGCGATAGCCAACAAAATCTTGATCGCAAAGGACATGAATCACCTCCTCCTAAGGTACTTGGTCATAGTGCTCGGACTCGACCGGCGGCGTCTCACCACAGATGAGCGCTAGCAAGCTCAAGGCAGCCGCACTCCCTAGACCAATCAAGAAAACAGCAATGACCAACACTGCCCCAATGTGAGCCAACAACTGCGACATGAGCCTCTACCTCCTCTCGTGGGGATACCAGCCTAGCCAAAACATCGAAGACCCGGTGATATAGCTCAATTTAAGCACATATGCTATAAATATTCAACTAATCGCTTATCATAAAAAAACAGCCCACCCAGTATCAAAACTAGGTGGGCCAGTCAAAAAACAAGATTGCGCCCAGTGATCAGGCGCCATACCACAGCTCGGCTGAGCCGAAAAAGTGGTAGGCCAGAGCCACGAGTGCGATCGACCCCAAGAGGCCGAGTAAAATGAAAACGATCTGGCGATTCCTCCGAGTGACCATGCGCTGATAGTCCTCCAGCTGCGGATCACGATGTGCTCCAGGCGACGGCTGATAGAGACTACGCCGACTAGTATTCATGAGCCACCCCTCCCTGCTAAGAGCCCCCTAGCACCCGGACCAGGAAACGATACTAAGAAACCTTAATATTATTTCACAATAATGTCAAACCAAAAAAATACAACAACTAGTAGTGATTTTGGTAAAATCCAAATCTATACTGGCGATGGCAAAGGCAAAACTACAGCCTCACTCGGCCTGGCTATCCGGGCTGCCAGCTCTGGCTTCAAGGTCGGTATTATTTACTTTGACAAAGGTGGCGACTACTACAGCGAAAGAAAACTGCTCAAAGAATTAGAAAAATTCAACCTGCACTACCGTGCTTTTGGCATGCCCCGCATGACCGAAAACAAAGGCTTTCGCTTCCCCAATATACCTGAGGATTTTGCCGAAGCCCAAAAAGCCCTAGAACAAGCTAGGCAGTGGATGCAGGCAGACTTTGACCTCTTGGTCCTAGACGAGATCAATACCACTGTCAAAACAGGCTTGCTAAAATTGGAAGATATAGTAAACTTGATGACACAAAGACCAGCTCACATCGAGCTAGTCATGACCGGCCGCTACTGCCCGCCTGAGATACTAGATCAAGCTGATCTAGTCACTGAGATGACTCCAGTCAAACATTATTTTTATCAAGGCCAAAAAGCTAGGAAAGGGATAGAATACTAAAAAGGAAATGACAACTTTACTTTAA
>CAYUER010000013.1:17742-21317 GCA_964443785.1 uncultured Gammaproteobacteria bacterium | reverse complement strand
TTTATTATTTTGGCGCTAGCCATTATCAGTATCATCACTTTTTGGCAATACTCTGTCTGGCAGGCCAAAAATAAAAATATTGAAATCAATACTCCCGATCAGCTAGTCTCCGACAATATCCCCGAGTCAGCTACACCAGCTATCGAGCCAATCCCGAGCAGCATCCAGGTCACCTTTATTTTCTCTGCTAGTGAAAGTAAAACTATCGACTACCAGCTCACCGAAAATAATACCGAAAATCTACTAGCCATCACCGAAAAAATAAGCCTCCAAGAAAACTGGAGCTTGGGTGTCCAAGATTATGGTGAGCTCGGCACACTAGTGACCAAAATCAATAACATTGAAAACGGGCAAGACAAAAAATATTGGCAATATTTTGTAGATGGCAAGCAACCACAAATCAGCGCCAGCCAATACATCCCCCAAGCCAATGAAAAAATAGAATGGCGCTTTGCTGAATCAAAATTTTAACCCCGTGAAATAAATTCAACTACTTAACAGCGACAAATTAATTATATGAATGATAAAAAAAATATATACCTCATCATTACCTTGAGCGTCCTGGCAGTTGCCAGCCGTTTAGTTTGGCATGTACCAAATTTTTCACCCCTCTCTAGTATTTTGATATTTTCTGCTTTTTTGGCACCAAACAAAAAAATGGCTGCCTTGCCACTCTTGGCGCTACTGGCCTCTGATTTATTTTTGGGATTTTATCACTGGAGCGTCATGATTGCTGTCTACATGGCTACCGCTCTTAATATTTTCATCGGCTTTGCTTTGAAAAAAAATCCACGCACTCTCAATGTCATTTCAGCTGGCATGCTTTCGGCTATTAGCTTTTTCCTGATCACCAATCTAGCAGTCTGGCTGACTAGTGATTGGTATACCAAAGATTTTACTGGCTTGATGTACTGCTTTACCCTAGCTATACCATTTTTCAAGAGTACGCTAGCTAGCAATATCCTCTACTCGAGCCTGTTGTTCTCCATCTATGCTCTAGTCACTAGCAAAGTGCCGGAGAAAAAAATCAGTCTGAATTAAATACCCCCTCTTTTTCTCCCCCTAATTTAAGGGGGAGACATCCGCAGGACAGAGAGGGTAAAAACACTCAAAACTATTTGAGTGTTTTTAATTTGATTATAAAGACTCCCTGCCCACCCTGAGTAAATTTACCTTCACTAAAACTCTGCACATCCGGATGGTTAGCTAAAAAATCTGCAATAACAGGTTTCACCACTGGACCATTTTTGGAGTGCAAACCCACACCAGTGATGATGCTGACTAATCTATGACCATCCTCCAGACAATCTTGTATAAAATCATCGGCCAAATTCAAAATTTGCTCATGAGTCAATATGCCTAAACCATGAAAATCAAATTCTGCTTGCGGTGTTTGTAAATGTTTGTATTTGTTGGCCATGATTTTATGATAACATGAATTTAAATAAAATATAAATATATGTTATAATATATTTAGTCAAAAAAGAAAAATAAAAAACAATCTCATGGCAATGAATATCAACAATCTATTTAAACTCGCCACCAAAAACAAGGCTTCTGATTTACACATCATTGTCGGCAAGCCGCCGATTTTGAGAGTAGATGGCGAATTAAAAATCATCCCCGATGTGGAAGTAGTCACTCGTGAATTAGCTGAGAAAATGATCTTTGGTATTTTGACTGAACGCCAACAAAAAAAATTCATTGACGAAAGAGAGCTAGACATCTCCTATGAAATCGCCGAGTACTCCCGCTATCGCGTCAATCTCCACTACGAAAAAGATAATGTCGGTCTAGTGGCGCGCGTCATCTCCAATCAGATACCCAGCCTAGAAGATCTCAATATGCCAGAAGTAGTGACCAACCTGATCCAAAGATCAAGCGGTTTGGTCCTAGTCACCGGTCCGACTGGCTGTGGCAAATCTACCACTCTAGCTGCTATGATCGAGCGTATCAACCAAACTAGGTCTGCACACATCATCACTCTCGAAGACCCGATTGAATTTGTCCACCAACCAAAAAAAAGTATCATCAAGCAAAGACAGCTCGGTACTGATATTTTAAATTTTGAAGATGCCTTGAAACATGTCTTGCGCCAAGATCCCAATGTCATCATGGTCGGTGAAATGCGTGATTTAGAAACTATTGCTGCTACTATCACCCTAGCGGAAACCGGTCACTTGGTCCTCGCTACCCTGCACACTCATAGTGCCTCCCAGACTATTGATCGTATTATTGATGTCTTTCCACCACACCAGCAAGCCCAGGTCCGCTTGCAGCTATCTATTTCTCTCAGTGGTATCTTGACCCAACAATTGGTCCCCAAAGTTGGTGGTAGTAGAGTAGCTGTCAGAGAAGTCTTGATCAATACTCCAGCTATCGCCAATATCATCAGAGAAAACAAAATCCCCCAAATCAAAAGCGTCATCCAAACTAGCGCTGATGAAGGCATGTTCTCTATGGAGCAAAATATCAAAGAGCTACTTGATGGCAACATGATAGACGAAACTACTGCTTTGGCCTATCTTAATCATCACACCTCATAAATGATCGACTCTTGGCAAAAAATTTCCCTCTTCCAAGGATTGACTAAACAGGAAATCAAACTGCTTAGTCATTTTTTGCTAGAAAAAAAATACAAGCATGGCGATTATATTTTTCACAGCCAAAAAATCAGCGATCGACTGATTATCATCATATCGGGCCAAGCTACGCTAGAGGCTTCTTTGGAAAATCGCACCCAAAATTTAGCTATCTTCCGAGCCAATGACTTTGTAGGCGAGCTTTGTCTACTCGATCACAAAACCCTACTGCGTCACAGTCTCAAAGTCACCAGTGACGAGCTAACAAGCTATGAGCTGTCACCCAAAAATTGGTTTACCATTATCAAAAAAAATCCCTCACTCAAAGAAAAAATACTCTCTAACCTAGCCGTCATCCTACACCAAAGATTAGAGCACGCTGATAATAAGCTCGTAGCTCTCTTTGCTATTGGCCAATATCTGACTGGCAAACATGATATCGCTGATATCAGTAGCTATATCCTCAAAACTATCTTGGACATCATACCGTCCGATCAGGCCATGCTCTCTTCCTATTCACACACTACCCAAAAAATACATATCTACGAAGTCAAAAACTATTTAAATCTGAAAAAAAATAATCACTACCCGATTAAAAATTTCCCCCTCCTAGAACAATTGGTAAAATCACCCCGCACACTCATATTTTCTAGCAAAGAATTACCCCAAGGCAAAGCTTTGTGGCCTCTATCCGACAAACAAAGCATTGTCACCCCTATTTTGATTGGCCAAAAAACTATTGGTTTTATCAGCTTATCAGGCAAAGCCCAACAACAAGAGTACAGTGCCGATAATATCATTCTTTTGGAGGCCCTAGCCAACCAATTGGCTGGCCTGATTCAAAATATCCGTTCTCAAGAGTGGGATGAAGCTCAAAAATCTCTCGAGAGAGAGTACATCGACCTACCTTACTAAGTATTGAATTTTTTTAGGCGATGTATTATAATGCCCGTACCCTATAGCTTTTATGCTATTTTTTTATATCTGCGGTCG
>CAYUER010000013.1:3442-17642 GCA_964443785.1 uncultured Gammaproteobacteria bacterium | reverse complement strand
TATTATAATGCCCGTACCCTATAGCTTTTATGCTATTTTTTTATATCTGCGGTCGTAGCTCAATGGATAGAGCACTTGGCTTCGGACCAAGGGGTTGTGGGTTCGACTCCTACCGGCCGCACCAAGCTTCGATCCCGCATAGCGGGAGAAAAGCTTGCCCTGAGAGAACGGAGTGAATCGAAAGACACCAAGATTAATAACAAGCCCTTATAGCTCAGCTGGTACCTGCCTGCCGGCAGGCAGGGAGCAGTAAACAATATGCAAAGCGATTACTATGTTTATGCTATATACAGTATAAAAGACAAAATTATTTATGTTGGATTATCAACTAATCCGGAAAAAAGGTTGCAAGGCCATAATTATGGGATGACAAAATCAACTAAACCCTACAGACCCTGGTCAATCTTGTATAAAGAAAAAATTGGCAGTAGAATAGATGCCAGAAAAAGAGAAAAATACTTAAAATCAGGTATTGGAAAAGAATTTTTAAAAACATTACTAAATAAGCCCTTATAGCTCAGCTGGTAGAGCAGTTGCCTCTTAAGCAAACGGTCGTAGGTTCGAGTCCTACTGGGGGCACCACCAAAAACAACCCGATGGGTTGATTTTTTGTTTATACCAAAACCCTTTATTTATCCAAAACTTTCTGCTAAGATATAGACTTCCGCGCTAAACTACAGCCAAGGAGAGTGGCCATGCCCCTAAAGCCTGGTGATGCCGTTTTTGTCAGAAGCCGAGACAAGGCCAAGACGATCTTTGATCAGCGCCCAGGTATCCGGGGGCCCTTTAAGATCAGGGATCTCTTCCCCAATGGCCAAAATGGCCAAGTGGCTATCCTGGTCCTCTCGGAAGACCACGATGATGTAGCAGCGGTCGACACTGACCACCTCAGCTCGGAAGAGCCAAGCTAGGACAAGCGTCCACAACACAGTTTGGTGGGGTCAAGGCACCAATGCTTTGACCCCCTTTATTTTTCAAGTAATTTTTGTTAAATTTATCTTATGAAAATACAATACAAACAAGAGCACAAAGAACGCCTCGATAAATATCTGCAAAGCAAATTGGGCATCAGCCGTAGTCAAATCAAAAAAATCATTCTCGGTGGACAAGTGCGGGTCAATGATCAGATACCAAGCGTACATTTTTGGCTCAAAAAAAATGACCACATCACCTACGATGAAGTTGGTCAAGAAAACGAAGATTTACACATCATCCCTCCCAAAATAAAAAAGGAAACTGCTGATTATGTTGTCCTCGAAAAACCACATGGACTACTAGTACATCCGACCGACAAAGGAGAAAAAAATACTTTAGTAGCTTGGCTACTAAAAACATACCCCCAAATAAAAAAAATAGATAAAGATACTACTCGCACTGGCCTAGTCCAGCGCTTAGACAAAGATGTTTCCGGCTTGATGGTCGTACCTTTGACTAAAGATTTTTTTAACGAGCTCAAAAAACAATTTGTCAATCGTGAAGTATTCAAAGAATATCTCTGCCTAGTACATGGTCGAGTACTCAATGATAATGGCGAAATACATAGCAATCTAGCTCGCGACAAAAAAACTGGTCTCAGCAAAATACAATTACCTGGAGAAGGAGCTGAGGCCCACACTATCTACGAATTAGTCACCAGATATACCAACTGCACCCTACTCAAAGTCCGCATCAAGACTGGACGCACGCACCAAATCCGCGCTCATCTCTTTAGCATCGGACATTCCATAGTGGGCGATAAATTGTACAAAACTAGAGATGTGCGCAAAAAAAAGAAACAAGCTGATATTAGAATTTTTCTCCATTCGCATCTCTTAAAATTCATCGGACCAGACAAAAAAATTGTCAAAACTAGCTCTCCCCTACCAAAAGAGCTCAAAGACTACTTGAAAAATTTAAAATAAAAAAATGTACCCCATCATCACTATCTCTGGTCCAGCTGGCAGTGGCAAAAGTACTATTGCCAAAGCCCTCGCGAGCCAACTAGGCGCTGAAAGAATCTATGTCGGTGGCATTCGCCGACAACTCGCTCTAGATATGGGCATGAGTCTAGCTGAGCTAAATGAATACGCTCTCAATCATCCCGAGACAGACATCAATGTCGACAAGACTGCCGCCGAAAAGGCTCGCCAATTAGCTGAGCACAATATAGTGATTGTCGAGGGACGAACTCAATTTTATTTCATACCAGAATCAATCAAGCTTTACATCAAAGTAGAGGCTAGCGAGGGAGCGCGTCGAATCTGGCAAGATCTCCAAAATGAACAAAGTCGCAATCAGCGGAATGAAGGCCAATTTAGCAGTCTAGCTGAGGTAGAAGCATACCAAAAAACCAGACAGGCCAATGATTTGGCTCGTTACCAAAAATACTACCAATTAGACCATAGCGACGAAAAACATTATGATTTTATACTAGATACTACCCATTTATCAGCTCTAGAAGCCACTGAAAAAACACTAGCTTTTTTACAGACCAAGCTCAATAAACAATCCTGACTTTGAGGCTACAACCCTTGATAACATCTAGATCTATGGCCGCTAGGCTGAATATTTTTAATAGTTTTTGTCAATAATTCACTGTTTTTTGGCTAAAAAGACCCTATTGTGATTATTGACAAAATCCAAAATTTAGGCTAAAATAGTGAAGTTATTATGCAAAAAATAGTAACTTTTATTATTATAAAATAACTAATTTATTAAATTTATGTCCGCTGTAAAAACTTCTGACAAACGTGTTGCTGCTGATTTAGCCACTATCAAACCTGGCATGGTCATCAAAGTACACGAAAAAATCAAAGAAAAAAATGCCAAGGGCGTCGAAAAAGAAAGAATTCAGATTTTCGAGGGCTTGGTTTTGGCTCGCAAACACGGCAATGAAGCTGGCGCGACCATTACTGTCCGCAAGGTTTCCGATGGTATTGGCGTAGAAAAAATTTATCACATCTTTTCACCAGTGATTGATAAAATAGAAATTGTCAAAGAATTTGTAGTCAAGCGCGCTAAACTTAACTACACCAGAACTAGCAAAAAAAAGTTAAAAGAAAAAAAGGCTTAAAATTTTATTTAAGCCTCTTAATTTATAGCTCACAAATAGCCAAACTCACCGTGGGCTCAAGCCGGAGTGGCGGAATTGGTATACGCGCATGCTTGAGGTGCATGTGCCGCAAGGATTGGAGGTTCGAGTCCTCTCTCCGGCACCACCTTGTATTTCATTACATCGTAGAGTAATAGTGTGATTGAATAATTGATCAAAAAACAATTAGCCGATTATTCTTTGGGCTGTTAGCTCAGTTGGCTAGAGCGCCGCGTTTGCATCGCGGAGGTCGCAGGTTCGACTCCTGTACAGTCCACCAGGATGCTTAGCTCAGTTGGTTAGAGCGTCTCGTTTACACCGAGAAGGCCGGGGGTTCGAATCCCTCAGCATCCACCAGATTTCGACAGGCTCAGCCTGACGAAGACTACCCAGCGCGCAGTCCTGAGTTTATCGCAGGACAAAGTCGAAGGGCTATAATAAATAAAATTAAAAAACAATCTTCTAGCTAGAAGATTTTTTTTATTTTAATAAATAATTTTTAAAATAAAAAATATTTTATATCAAATATGCTTAGTATTATTTTATTAAAAAATAAAAATAAAAAATTATTTTACTATTAAAAAATATTTTTAGAAAAAACTGTGCAAAACTATTCTCAACATTTTAAATCTGTGCTATAATATTTAATAGAAATGTTTTTGATTTTGTAATTCCACTTTATGACATTCACACAATTTATATTAGGCATGATCATCGCTGCTATTGGATACTTGATCGTTTGGAAATCTGAATGGTTGCTAGTCAACTTTGGTGGCGTCGGTTTTGCAGAAAAACATTTGCAAATGGAAGGTGGTAGTAGATTATTTTATAAACTGATTGGATTCTTACTCATCATAGTTGGCCTACTAGTAGCTACCGATCTGATGGATAATTTTCTCGAGTGGTCTCTCGGTGGATTATTTGGCCGAGCGATAATGAAATAAAAATTAAAATTAAAATAAAATATTTTAATCAAGAAAGGGGGTGAGTCAACGTGGCAAAGAAAAAGAAAGTAGCCAAGAAGAAAGTGGCTAAGAAAACCACCAAAAGAAAGGTGGCTAAAAGAAAACCAGCTAAAAAAGCTAAGAAAAGAAAGTAATACTTTCTCTTAAATCATAAAAACCCTTGACCTATTTGGTGGGGTTTTTATGATTGTTTTGTTGATTAAAATAGCGGATTTTGCTCAGCCTTGAGCTTGGCTCTAGTCCTCTGCTCTTCGCTAAAAATACCGACCTTACCATACTGCCCGTCAAAGCCGGGCAAAACTTGCAATTGCTTGGCGCGCATCTTGATAATACCCTCAGCCAAAACTGCTGGCATTATTTTTGCTAGCTGATCTTGATCCCAATCCAAAGTGACTTGGAATTCATTGCCTGCCTTGGCTATAATATCTAAATATAAATTTTCTACTTTTTTACTATTTCTATTCACTCCGTAAAAATCGGCAATAATCTCTGGCAATGGCACAATGTTTTTATAAGGAATATAAATATTACTATTAATTTCCTTTGCTGATCTATCGGCTAATTTTTCTACTTGATTCAAAACTCCTAAAGTCAAAACTTTTTTACACTGAGGGCAAATATTTTTATATTTTTTGAAAGATTCCTGAGGTGAACAGCTAAATTTGCAATCACGGTGTCCATCGTGGTGATACATTCCTTCTTCAGGATAAAACTCAATAGTATATAAAAATCTTTTTTTATCTTTGGTATTTATTATTTCTCTGATTTCATCGTAACTAATGTTTTGTAAATCCAAAACATTGGCTTCACGACCTATGTGTGGACCAGAGTGCGCATCAGAGTTTGACACTAGAGTAATATCATCAAGCTTTGACCACTGCCAGTTCATCAGTGGATCAGATGATAGGCCAGTTTCTATAGCATGGATATGGGATGTCAAATCTTCAAAGCACTCTGCCAGCGAATCAAAGCCAGATTTTGATCCAAAGACTGCAAACCACGGTGTCCAGACATGGGCCGGGATGACCATGATCCGTTCATCAATCTCCAAACACATTGCCAAAATACTTTTGGCACTCATACCCAATATAGGCCGGCCATCAGAGGCTAGTTTAGCGCCACGCGCTGTTAGGCTTTCATTTATTTTTTTAGCAACTTCTAAACTTGGAGCCACCAAGCACAAGTGTACTCGCCTAGTTTTGCCACCCTGACTATAAATACAAGATATTTCTGTCGAGATTATAAACAAAACATCTTGATTTTTATTTTTATAATAATATAGACCAGCCCCAGGCTGATACTCTACTAGATTTTGCTCTAGGATCCTAAACCAAGCTGGATGAGTAAAATCAGCCGCCGAAATAATGTCTACACCTTTAATCTTTGACCACTTGTACATGTCATCAAGGTCAAAATTTTTGGATGTAGCCCTAGAATATTTACTATGTATATGAAAATCTAAAATTTTTCGCATATAAAATAATATTAACAAAAGGGCTAAAAAAAGAGAAGCCCCAGTTATTTGAACCGAGGCTCCTAGGGGGCTCACTGCATGAGATCGTGAAAATCCGACGGTGGCATTGGCCACCAATGAGCTACCGCCAACGCCACTAGTAGCGTCACGATACTGAGCAGAACAAACTCAGCATCTGTTACTGAAAACTTTCTACTCATGGGCACTCCCCTTGGCTAGTGGTGAAGTATGGAACATTTTTACTAGCACAGTATAAAATAAAATATCGATTAATGTCAATTTAGTCACCATTTTGAACCAACAGGGGGAAAATACGATATCAAAGCAAACAAAAAAACAGCGCTTTGATAAAGAAAAAGGCAGGGTTCTCGCGACGTCCTACTCTCACAAGTCTAGATGACTTACTACCATCGGGGCTGAGCTGCTTAACTGCTGAGTTCGGAAAGGGATCAGGTGTTGCCAGCTCGCTAGTATCACGAGAACTCTGCCTTCTTCATTTACACCCATAGGGTGAAAAAGCGCTGTTAAATTAGAGGGTGATTTTGCTAATCGGGGTCAGTACTAGTACTAAGCCCAAAAAGAAAATAACCATGAGGAAGACCAAGATGATCTTGATCATTCCTTTTCTTTTATCAGACGTAATCATTTAAAAAACTTTCAAAATTTTTGGTGGTTGCTTTGATCTATTAGTACTCCTCCGCTGAATCCCTTGCGGGACTTATACGTAGAGCCTATCAACCTGGTAGTCTCCCAGGGATCTTATGATGATTTCTAATCTTGGGGACGGCTTCATGCTTATATGCTTTCAGCATTTATCCGTACCGAACGTAGCTACCCAGCGATGCCCTTGGTAGGACAACTGGCACACTAGAGGTTCGTCCCTTTCGGTCCTCTCGTACTAGAAAGGAGCCCCCTCAAAAATCAACGCCCGTAGCAGATAGGAGACCGAACTGTCTCACGACGTTCTGAACCCAGCTCGCGTACCGCTTTAATTGGCGAACAGCCAAACCCTTGGGACCTTCTCCAGCCCCAGGATGCGATGAGCCGACATCGAGGTGCCAAACCGGGTCGTCGATGTGGACTCTTGGACCCGATCAGCCTGTTATCCCCGGAGTAGCTTTTGTCCGTTGAGCTTCCGCCGTCCTATATCGTACGGTCGGATCACTAACTTCTGCTTTCGCAACTGCTCGAGTTGTGGCTCTTGCAGTAAAGCTGGCTTGTGCGTTTGCACGACCACTCCTGTTTCCATCAGGAGCTAGCCAACCTTTGTAAACGCCTCCGTTACATTTTGGGAGGCAACCGCCCCAGTTAAACTACCCATCAGATACTGTCCTCTCACCGGATAACGGTAGAGAGTTAGATTTAAAAGCGCACAAGGGTGGTATCTCAACGGTGACTCCACCCCGACTAACGTCGGGGCTTCAAAGTCTCCCACCTATCCTGAACAAGTACGCCCTTAAATCAATACCAAATTGTAGTAAAGCTTCACGGGGTCTTTTCGTCTAGCTACGGGTAACGAGCATCTTTACTCGTATTGCAATTTCGCCGAACCCTTCCTTGAGACAGTTATCAAGTCGTTATGCCATTCGTGCAGGACGGAACTCACCCGTCAAGGAATTTCGCTACCTTAGGACCGTTATAGTTACGGCCGGCGTTCATCAGCGCTTCGGTTCTCCCCGTGAAGGGATCCCCTTAACGTTCTGACACTGGCCAGGCATCAGCCCCTATACATCAGCTTGCGCTTTAGCAGGGACCTGTGTTTTTGGTAAACAGTCGCTTGATATCTTTCGCTGCGGCCCATGTAAACATGGGCAGGCCTTATTCCGAAGTTACGGCCGCTTTTTTGCCGAGTTCCTAAAGGAAGGTTATTTCGTACACCTGAGGATACTCTCCTCACCCACCTGTGTCGGTTTGCGGTACAGTTACTGCTCTCTTGGCTCTAGAGGATTTTCTAGGTAATTTCTCATCTGTCGTTGATCTTGGCCGAAGCCGCGGTCTTCTAACTGTCCAGGTGCTTGTGTGCTCCGGATTTGCCTAAAGCACACACCCAAACAGCCAACGCTCATAACCAAATAACGTGACAGTCTATAAAATTACGTCCCCCCTTAGAAAAAAAGCAGTAGGGCAGGAATATTAACCTGCTCTTCCATCGACTACGCCTTTCGGCCTCGCCTTAGGATTGCCTAACCCTGGGATGATTCTCGTTGCCCAGGAAACCTTGGGTTTGCGGTGTCGGGGATTCTCACCCCGATTTTTGCTACTCATGCCAACATTCTCACTTCTATGCGCTCCACAGCTCCTTACGGTACTGCTTCAACGCCCATAGAATGCTCCTCTACCACTCACATCTTGCGATGCGAATTCTCGTCTTCGGTACTAAGTTTTAGCCCCGTTAAATTTTCGGCGCAAGACAACTTGACTAGTGAGCTATTACGCTATCTTTAAAGGATGGCTGCTTCTAAGCCAACCTCCTAGTTGTATAAGTTATCTCACCACCTTTAACACTTAACTTAGATTTTGGGACCTTAGACGGAGATCTGGGCTTTTCCCCTTTTGACCAGTGAAGCTTAGCCCCCACGGTCTGACTCCTGCAAAATACATTCTGGCATTCGGAGTTTGATTGGAAGAGGTATGGACGCAATGCCACCCCCTCCCATCCAGTGCTCTACCACCAAAACTTAACTCGCAAGGCTAGTCCTAAAACTATTTCGAGGAGAACCAGCTATTTCCGAGTTCGATTGGAATTTCTCCCCTTACCACAAGTCATCCCCTAGTGTTGCACGGCTAGTGGGTTCGGGCCTCCACGACATGTTACTGCCGCTTCACCCTGCTCATGGTAAGCTCACCTGGTTTCGGGTCTAGTGCATGCAGCTCACAAAATTTAGACTCTGGCCACCGTAGTGGACAAAGTATAAAGTTTGTAACGGACTATTAATCCTCGCTTTCACTTTACCTACCTCCCGAAGGAGTTAAATAAGCTACATACAGCTAACTCGTTGGCTCATTCTTCAATAGGCACGCCGTTAACCATTCCGCACTTGCGCGCGGCATAGGTCTTCGACTCCTTGTAAGTATATGGTTTCAGAAACTATTTCATCCCCCTCTCGGGGTGCTTTTAACCTTTCCCTCACGGTACTTGTTCACTATCGATCACCAAAAGTATTTAGCCTTAGCGCATAGTGACGCTAACTTCCTACAAGGTTTCTCCGGCCTCGTAGTACTCAAGAAAATTATCTAGTGCTGCGGTTGTTTTTCGCTTACAGGACTATCACCTTCTATGGTCGGCCTTTCCAGACCGCTCTGCTAAACAACTACTAGTTCACACTCTGGATCCGTAAGTTCCAAAACGATAACCTCTTATGACACCCTAAATAAGCATTAGACTCACGGTCATTTCACCACCTCTTATCTTCACCTTGCGGCAAAAACTCAAAGTGGATTATCTTATCTAAAGTTTAGGCTATTCCCATTTCGCTCGCCACTACTCAGGGAATCGAGATACTAATTAAAACTAAAGACAAATAAATTTGCCCCTAATTTTAATTAGTACATTAATTCTTTCTTTTCCTCCGGGTACTAAGATGTTTCAATTCTCCGGGTTGTCTCCAGCTAGCCTATGTATTCAGCTAGTGGTTTCCACTCTTCCAGTGGAAGGGTTTCCCCATTCGGAAATCTCTGGATCAAAGCTTGCTTATCAGCTCCCCAAAGCTTATCGCAGATTGCTACGTCCTTCATCGTCTTTTGATGTCAAGGCATCCACCATATACTCTTTGTAGCAACCACCAAAAATTCTGAAAATTTTTGATAGTTTTTTGTATATCTAAATATAATTACAATACGTCTGATTTCTCATTTGTATTACTCTAATTTTACCTATTCAATTGTCAAACTACATTTTGGCTTTAAATAGCCACTAAGTAGTTTTTAAACGGTCGCTCAGAGGCCTACCTTTTAAAAACTACTTGCTAGCTACTAAATTTTAAGGGCTAAAAAATCCGCTATTAGCGGACTTCAAGTCAGCTCTACTGTACTTAAAATCCTTTATGCTTCTAAGTTGTATAACTGGCTAAACATTTAAATAAATTACTTTTTGATTTAGTTAATAATTTACCTTTTTTCACGGTGTCGACATTATATACTAAAATTAAAAGCTTGTCAAGAAACTAGGAGGCCCAATATTTATGGGCATTTTGACTGATTATGGGCAGGGCTTGGCCATGACTATCCCCAATGAATATGGGCTTAAAAAACAGTCTAGTAAAAATAAAGGGGCTCAAGACTATGATAGCCAAAAACCCCTCACAAAGCCCTTCTCTCTAGAGCAAGGGAATAGCCGGATCCAGATCTCGACGCTTGGTAATCCGACACAGCACCAAGCATACTGGTTGCTTATAGCGAGTGACGGCAAAAAATTCTACCGGCCTAGGACCAAGTAGCATAGCTACCGGCCCGTCGACTACCAGCGAACACAGCTGGGTCACGCCACCAGAGCGAAAACCGATCTGGTAGTAGCGGTGGGCATGCTCGGGCAGAGGCTGCAAAATCACTACTTCTTGCCAGTGAAAATTGCTGCCCCAGAAAACACTCTTGGTGGCCGTGATGTCAGCTCTGATGAAAAGTGGCGCTACCACCTCACCAGCAAAAGAACGCCAGTGCCACCAATGCGAACGCTTCTTGGACCACTTTTCCCAGGTCCTCTGTAGCAAGGGCCACAATAGGTAGTCCAGAATGTGCCCAGGCTGGACACCCATGATAGAGCAATGACGCATTGCACCAACCTCCGCGCTAAGGGTGAAAGGTTCACAAAAATCATAGTATCTTAAAATATTTTACCCATCTTGTCAAAAATAAACCACCCAGCTCTTCGCGAAGAGCTGGGTGGTTTAACTTTTTATTATTCCCGCCCAAGGCGGATATCTTATAAAATTTCTACCTTGAGGGTCTTGGCACCAAACTGAATAGCATCACGAGTATCAGCCATCCAAATATCCATACGGTAATAATATCGGGCATTCATCCTGTCCTCTACCACGAATTCCTTGTCACCATAGACTTCAGGAAAACGAACCACTGTACCTTTGGGTAGACAATTGGTAGCCACAATACCATCACGCACATGAGTACCAAAAGCAGTAATAAACGGAGTGCTGTCGGTCTGACCAGGTTCACTAGAATAGGCAGTCACGGTCATGACCATGGTCTTGCGAGCTTCTTTTTTGACTACTGCTGCCAAATCAGTCTTGTCTCGATAGGCAAAAATCTTTTCTTTGACCAAGGGGCCAGCTGTTGGCTCAGCAAAAGCTACCTCTGATTGAGAAGCCTGAGGAAAGAAGAAGATGGCCAAAAAGACCAATAAAACCAAGCTTTTAGCATACTTTTGAGATTTAGCCTTGGCTAGATCTAAAACGCTATAAATTGTAGGTATAATTTTGCTCATATTTGTCTATTAAAAAACCCCGTATTAAGGGATGGATTATCTTAGCATATATTAGCTTTTTTGTCAACCATACTGGGTGAGTAGCCAGTTTTTTGACTGGCTAGCTACTAGCAGAAAAAATGACAAAATTGTCAGTAAAATTAAATAAAAAAAATTATTTTGCACGCTCAAAATCAAAGACTAAACTCAGTGTTCATGAGCTGATCAAAAGACCGAAAAAATATAAATAAAAACTTGCCACAAAATTTATAAATTGCTATAATTTACAAACTTTTAAGCAAAATAATTAAGTAAACAAAAAAATATGAGTGAAAATAATAAAGGCTTGATTGAAAATTTACCTTCAAGCGCCGCTTTTAAACTAGGTTTGTTCATTGGCATTGCTGCTATGTTCATTATTGGTTTCTTTGTATTGTTGTTGGGCAAATTTGATATCAAAGATCTCACTAAAAAAGATAACGACAATATAGTAAACAACGCTGGCAATCTACCAGACAATGGAGCTCAGGCTGCTGAGATCGTGATCAAACCACTGGGCAAAGATGACTGGGTCACTGGTGATGACAAAGCTAAAATCAGTATTATAGAATTTTCTGATGCTGATTGCCCATTTTGCACCAACTTTCATGCTACTATGAAACAAATCATGAAAGACTATGATGGCAAGGTCAAGTGGGGTTATCGCCACTTTCCTCTAGCCTCTTTGCATCCTGAAGCACCCAAAAAAGCTGAGGCCATCGAATGTGTTGGCGAGCTAGGTGGCAATGACAAAGTTTGGGCCTTTATGGACAAGCTCTATGTCAGTAGCAAGCCAACCGTGGCTCAGCTAGGCGATACTGTCAAAAGCCTAGGCTTGGATAGCAACAAATTCAATGATTGTCTAAACTCTGGTAAATATGCTAACAAAGTTTCTGATCACTCCAATCAAGCTCAGGATGCCGGTGCTCAGGGCACTCCCTACAGTGTGATTTTGGTCGGTGACCAAAAAATTCCAATCAACGGAGCCTACCCTATTGCTGAAGTCAAAAAAATATTGGACGGTTTAGTAAAATAATATTTTTTCTATCCACCCAGCCCAGCCTCTTAGCTAAGAGGCTGGGCTGGATATTTTTTATTACCAAAAAATTGACAAGAGCTTAGAAATTTTATTAATATAAAGTCTCCTGTCCTTTCTCATTTAGCAAAACACCAGAGGGGGTGAATATGCCACTAAAAGATCTGAGCCAAGATCAGCTGGAGCTCAAAGATCAGCTGATCAATAACTTTGACGAGATCAAGCTGCTGGTTGTAGCTACTCCCGATGGATCGACCGAATCCATCAACGAGCCGCGAGTTGAGTACTTCAACCCCGATGATTGCATTTTCCGCCTCAGCCTGCCCAGTCGCCGCTTCGTGGACATCCCGCTCACTCGCATCAGGGAAGTACATCTCTGCGACTAAAGACCAATGATGGTCGCGATACTGCTCACCCAAGTCATAATCCTATCAGGATACTTGGGTGAGTTTTTTATTTACCCCGTTAAATAAATTTATTTATGAGGCAATATAAATTAAAATAAAAAAATATTATTCGCCAAATTTTTTTAAATAAAAAAGAAGTCTATTTCAATTTTTTAAGCTTTGCTTAAAAAATTATTTAATGGGGTGAACCCTGTTAAATAAACACAAATTTTGATATACTAACTTTGTAAAAAAATAAAATGCTGGCTAAAAAATCATCAATCAAGGAGCTAAAAAAAATAGCTAATCAAATCAGGCAAGATATCATCATCATGCTAGAAAAAGCTGGCTCTGGACATCCAGCTGGCGCTCTGGGCATGAGTGATATTTTTACTGTTTTATACTTTTATATTTTAAACCACACTGCCTTGAAGCCCCAGTCACCATTACGTGATAGATTGGTCTTATCTTGTGGTCACTACTGTCCAGTGCTCTATGCTAGCTTGGGACGGGCTGGCTATTTTCCATTGGTCGAGTTCAAATCTTTGCGCAAAATAAATAGCCGCCTCCAGGGCCACCCACATAATTTATCTTTACCGGGTGTAGAAAATTCTAGTGGTCCACTAGGTCAGGGCATTTCCCAAGCTGTCGGCATGGCCCTAGCTGCTAAAATAGATAAAGCTAAATACCACATCTTTTGCATCACTAGCGATGCTGAACACAACGAAGGTCAGCTCTGGGAGGCTGTCATGACCGCTCATAAATACAAGCTCAACAATCTGATCAACATAGTGGACTGCAATGGCATCCAAATAGATGGACGCACCCAAGATATCATGCCACTATTATCTTTGCGTAAAAAATACGAATCCTTTGGCTGGAAAGTATTGGACATGAGTGGGCATGATTATAAAAAAATTATCCAAACTATCAAGCAAGCACAAAATTATCAAAAGGGACCAGTAGTCATACTCGCCAAAACTATAGCGGGTAAGGGTGTTTCTTTTATGGAAAATAAATTTGAATGGCACGGTAAAGCCCCCGATCAAAAACAAGCCAAACAAGCTCTCGATGAATTAAAACAAATAGTATAATATGGCAAAAGAATTACAAGCTAAATCAACTCGCGATGCTTTTGGCGAGGCCCTGGTGAATCTAGCCAGAAAAAATAAAAACCTAGTAGTAGTTTCAGCAGACCTAGCTGAATCAACTAGGGTTTCAGACTTTGCCAAAAAATATCCCGAAAGATTTGTAGAAGTTGGTGTGGCTGAGCAAAATATGTTGGGTGTAGCTGCTGGCCTAGCCCTTGCTGGCAAAGTGCCGATCGCCGCTAGCTTTGCTGCATTTTCTCCTGGCCGCAATTGGGATCAGCTCAGAGTAAGTGTCTGCTACTCCAAAGCCAATGTCAAAATTATTGGCTCACATACTGGCCTAGGTGCTGGTGAAGATGGTGCTAGCCACCAAGCTCTCGAAGATATCGCTATCACTCGCTGTCTACCAAACTTGGTAGTCATCGCACCAGCTGATTATCATGAAACTAAAAAAGCACTAGCAGCTGCTATTGCATACAATGGTCCCGTATACCTGAGATTAAGCAGACAAAATACTGCTGTATTTACTAATGAAAAAAGTCCTTTCAAAATTGGGCAGGCCCAAGTCCTCAAAAAAGGACAAGATATCACTTTGATTGCCTGTGGCTCAATGGTCTCTGAAGCTCTGGCAGCTGCCAAAAAATTAGCCAGCGAAAACATTAGCGCCGAAGTCATCAACTGCCACACTATCAAACCATTGGATCAAAAAACTATTTTGGCTTC
>CAYUER010000013.1:0-3342 GCA_964443785.1 uncultured Gammaproteobacteria bacterium | reverse complement strand
AAAATTGAAAATAAAAAATATTTTAAAAAATATAAAGACTTTGTAGTCCTAGGCATGGGTGGCTCACATCTAGCGGCTGACTTGCTACTAGCTGTCAAACCAGAGCTCAGTATCCATGTGCACCAAGACTACGGACTGCCGACTTGGTCACTCAGCAAACTCAAAAAATATCTAATCATTGCCAACTCCTACTCTGGTAACACCGAAGAAGTGATCAGTGGCTTGGAGCTGGCATTAAAAAATAAATTAAATGTTTTGGTCATCGCTACTGGTGGCAAGCTGATTAGCATTGCCCAGCAAAACAATTTGCCCTACATCCAGATGCCCGATTGGCAAATCCAACCTCGCCAAGCTATCGGTCTCAATCTACGCGCCCTACTCAAAGCCATGGACGAAAAGAAAATGCTCCAAGAAAGCTTTCAGCTATCTCAATCCTTAAAAACAAAAGCCCAAGAAAAAAATGGCAAAAAAATGGCCAAGCAATTATTCCAAAAAACGCCAATCATCTATGCCTCTCGACAAAATACTGCTCTAGCTTTTACTTGGAAAATAAAATTCAACGAAAATACCAAGGTGCCAGCTTTTTATAATGTCTTGCCCGAGCTCAACCACAATGAAATGACCGGCTTTGACCGCAATCATTCTACTCAAAAATTATCAGATAATTTTACTATCATTTACCTGGAGGACAAAAATGATCATCCCAGTATCAACAAAAGACTAAAAGTGATAAAAAAATTATATAAAAAAGAAAAATTGCAGCAAATCTCTCTCGCACTCAAAGGAAAAAATCGCTGGCAAGCAATCTTTGATAATATGCTACTGGCTGACTGGACCTCATTATATCTAGCGGAAAAATATCATGTTGACCCCGATCCAGTACCCATGGTTGAACAATTCAAAAAAATGATTTAAAAATCAAAGAGGCCCCGCTATGCGGGGCCTCTTTTATTGACAAAACATATAAGATATAATATAAATAGATATTCTATCCGATCGTTTCACCCTCAAACACTCGTCTTTTACCGGGAGGCAAGTCCATGACTAATCAAAACAAATTGCCCCAACTGTCAACAAGCGGCCAGATGCTCTCCGACATCCCCCTGGATATTCGCAAAGAACTAATTTGCGTCATCAAGATAGCAGTGCTCATCATGACAAGATTCTCCGTTGGCTGGAACAGCGCCCTGAACACATCGCTGACTATCTACACGATTGCCGACCCTAACACCGCCGTGACCGAGGTCAGACACCAAAAGAGGACCAAGCTGTTCGATTTTGTCATTGACAAGGTTGGTCGGGAAATCATTTCCCTGACCATTGAAGACCTCAAGCTGCTAGCAAGAGTGTCGATCAGCTGAACCCCAAAGAGCCTCGCGCCACCATGGTCCGAGGCTCTTTCCTTGACAAAATACCTATAATATGGTATAAAATAGACCACTCTAAAAAGCCGGCCAACAAGGGGGGCAAGCCTTGGGTAAAGTGATGAAAACACTGGACCAACTGCTGGGAGAAATTGTCAAAAATTTCCCCCAAAACCTGGACGACAGCGATCTTATCGCTGCCCTCAACCAAGCTTTTCCGGAGCATGATAATTGCTATGACCACACCACCTTCATCGAAGCTGGTCTGTCGGCTAGCTACCCGGCAACCATTGCCGTCCAGATGGTGGTCGGAGATGAGATGGACGTCCACCTCATCGAAATCGTCAAGCTGCGAGCCATGATCAAATCATGAGCTCACCAAACAAAAAGGAGCACTGCCAAGCAGAGCTCCTTTTCCTTTGGAAAAAAATTATTTTCTCAAATCATCTAGCGCTAATAAGAATTCCTCAATCTTCATTTTTTCTAAACCACTACGCAATTGCTCTTGCACAGCTTGAGATTGTTTTTGAAAATCAGGTGAAGTTATATAGGCTCTTAGTTGATCTTGTACATTTTGCAAAATATTTACCACTCTTCTGATTTGCTCTTTGACGCCACCAGACAAAACTTTGTCTACTGATGACAAGCCTTGGTTTCTTTGAATCTTGGCAAATTCCTGAGGATCGATACCGCTGGCTCTAGCTTTGGCAGTCCTGATATCCAATAGTTTTTGCCAAATACTCTCTCCAGTTTTTTCATCAATATAATCGCTCAAATTCTCTTTGATAAAAACTCTAAATAACACCCCGATTTCTGGCATCTCCGGCACAAAGCGAATAGGGTCGCTAATCACCTCTCTCTTTTTATCTTTAAAAGATCTCTGTATACCAAAACGAATAACTGAGCCGCTTTTTTCTCCACCACTTTGCAAAGATTCTGGATCTAGTGTCAATATCTCATCAATGCCATCCAAATAATCAAGCTGCTCGGGAACAGGCTCGGCCCCCAAGCCATCAATACCCAAATCGTTTATTGTTTTCAAAAAAACCCGACTATGATCATCAGCTGTTTCTTGCTGTAAATTGTCACGAGTAGCACTCTCCCTAGTATATTCTTGATGCTTACGAATAGCGGCTCTGGTTCTTTTATTTATTGCTTCTTGGTGTAAGTCTCTCAATATTTCATTTTGATCTTTGGCGGGATCGCCCTTGCTGACACGATAATAATCAGCATAGGCAACACCCATGCGCCTCAGATAGTCACCAAAAAGCAAAGACTTGGTCTGTCCGAGACCGCTAATTTCGACACTATCACCCTCTTTTAATACACCATCTATGGGACTCTCGATATAAGGGTGGACAACATTATGCCGTATTTTATTTATGCCTTGAAATTCTACAGGCTTTGAAGATTTTTTGATTTCTGGCTCTAGCAAAGCACTAGCAAATTTTGCTTCATTCATATAAAAATTATTTAACTCTAAAAGTAAAATATTTATTCCAAAGAAAATTCCAAATAGTGACAATGCCCACGGAAAAAACTTTGGCCAACATGTAATAAATTTTTAACCAATCAACTAAAATGTACATAATAAACCCATTCAACACAACGCCACTGGTAGCTACAAAGCTAAAAATCAACAATTGTTTCTTGGTATTGCCAGATGACTTGAAGGTCCAACGACGATTAAAATAAAAATTTAATAAAGCAGAAACAATAAAAGATAAAGTGGTCGACCATAAATAATAAAAATGAAAAAACTCTGTCAAAATATAAAGGGCGCCTAAGTCAACAATGGCTCCTGTGCCACCGACTACGGCATAGCGCAACATTTGTCCCTTATTTTCTTGAAAATACTTAACCAACATACTAATTTTTAACTTAATTTTACTTTGACTTTCAGCTCATTTTGAGATAATCTTACTACATTAAAAGTTTTAAATCAATTGAAAATGGCTACTAAAAAACAAATAATTTT
>CAYUER010000012.1:0-23787 GCA_964443785.1 uncultured Gammaproteobacteria bacterium | reverse complement strand
GAGAGCCTAGAGAGCTGGCTGCTTGACTAGAGTTTATGCTGAGGAGGAAGCTCAATAAAAAAAGGCTAAGCCAAAAGACTTTGTTTTTCAATGTTTTTTTCAACATATATTATAAAAATATTATTAATTATTGATTAAAAACCCAACAAAATTATAGCACGAAAAAATTAAAATAAAAAATGGCCACAAACCCATTTTTAAAGGGTCGAGCCAACATACTTACATCGATATTATAATATCTTATTGGTTAAAAATCAAGCTAAGGCACCAGCTCTTGCCAAGTGCAGTTTTCAATATTTTGATTACAACTATATCTGACCTTACGCGTAGCCTTGGTAGTGCTAGCTGTTGATTCGATATTAGAGTTACACTGATAAACTTCGCCACAACCCTCTGGCCAAGGAGTGATGATCAAATTACTATTAGCAAAGCTAAAAGAAAAACCAGAATCCGTAGTGTGTCTTTCGGCAAAATATATTTCGACAATATTATCTCCTTCGGAAAAATACAAACTACCAGCTACTGTAAAGGCATCGTGAGTACCACTATTGTTTACAACCACTAAACCATTGACCAAAAGCCAAGAGTCATCGTCCGAAGCTAGAGAAAAATTATAATAACCGCTACTAGGTGCTGTCACCTTGGCTCGCCAGTGAGTACCAAAAAAATAATCGTGAGCATAACCTTCTTTGTTTTCATAAGGAGTGCCGTCATAGGGAAACCAAGTATCTAGGGTAGGGCCAAAAATCAAGCTAGCATCTACCTGCTCGTGTGTCTTATAAACATCATCATACCAATCGTGCTGAGTGGGTGATGGGGTAGCTCCAGGATAAGGGTAAATCTCCATATCAGGATGATTTCTAGAATAGTTAAAATACTCAGCCCACCAACCACTGCCATTAGGATGCTGGCAAGCCGGTGGCAAATCACAAGTACCGGAGACACTGATAAATTCACTAGTCGAGCTGACATTACCGGTATTTAATTCTGGAAAAACAAAATTATCTGGCTCTTTGCGCAAACGAAATAGAGCTTCGCCTACTCCTGACTCGGCGCTATAAAAACTCTGCAAAGAGTCAGCAAAAGATTGCACGCCAGAGCGACTGTCCATCACCACCAAAAGCAGAGATAGAACAATAGATAATACTACTGCCGCCACTACCACCGAGGAAATAAGTGCTGCTGATCCTTGATTGTATTTTTTCCAAATATTCATTTTATCTGATGCTTAAAAAAGTGCTGTAGGATCTTTGAGTGTAGCTATAATCATCCTCTGGCACTCCGTGAGTCAAGGTAAAACTCAAAATAACACCTTGGCTACTTTGACCATAATTATCATTCATTGGAGTCAAAGTAATATCACTGACTTTGACATTGTCTGAATTCAATAAATAAGGCGTAGCCGTTGACTGGCTAGGATAGCCACTACCACTATCAATCGTTTCTCGATAAACAAAATCTTCTCCCTCAATGCCAATATTGAAGCGCCTATCTGGCAAAACATAAAACATGATATTTTGCGCTCCTCCGCCCAAATCTTCGATGGTGCTGACATTGTGTAATTTATTAAGCATAAAAGACATAATATAGCGAGCATTTCTAGCGACTACCTCTTCTGATTTGAAAAGTCTTTTGGTATTAAAAATATTGATTACTAAATTAGAGATCATCAACAAAAGCATACTAGTAATAAATAAATATACTAGTGTTTCTACTAGGGTAAACCCAGTTAGAGAAGTACTTAGACCTCTATTTTTTCTACTAATTATTTTTTTTGTAATATTAAACATTTTTAATTAAAAATTTAAGCAAAAAATTTGAGCTTCTCTAACTGGGTAAAACCTTTTTTATTTTTTATAAAATTATCTCTCATGGGTACACAGAATAGCTTATGATCACCTCCTCTAGTGTCGGTGGCTGCAAGCTATTATTATTTTCTAAAAATAATTTATAACGAATATATCTCTTATTTAAATTCACATTATAGTTTATCAATTCGCCAGCGCCATTGGTATAAAAACTATTTACCGTACCGTCTGGACCTAGGTAGATCCAAGGACCAGCTTCGTTTTCACTGGTGGCTATCTGGAATTTGACGGCTGTATTGACTGGCGCTGTGCCTGTCCACTTGATCCAATTGTAAGCAACATGAGCGCTGCCCGTATCTAGAGTAGAAGATTCTATATAGCCAGAAGAAGCATAATCACAATTTGTCACTAGAGTTGATACTACAAAAAATTCTTGATTATTACCCGTAGTGCCTGCATAAATATTGGAGCAATTAGCCGTCATGCCATAGATATAGCCAGTGAGGTCAAAACTAGAAATAGGTTTGACCGTTGCTGGGTAGCTGATATCTACCACTCGCAACTCTTCTGATGACAAGGCTGTACCCAGCAGAGCATATGGTCCCACTAAGGCAAAAGAATAAATATCAGCACCTACCTCATAGTAGCCCATCAAAACTGGATTAGCGATATCTTCAAAATTGATAATATATAGCTCAGCACCACTATTGCTACGAGTAGAAACATAGACTCTATCGCCACGCACTTTTATATCAGTAGCTTGGAGTGAACCAGTCAAATTGTATTGTCCAGCCAAAAAAATATTAGCTGGATTAGTGATATCAACCACCTGCAATTCCTTGGTCGAATCATTGGTCGCGACATAAAGATAATTTTCATTCACAAAAATTTCATTGGCTGTGGCGCCAACACTCAAGGTATCTAGTTGTTGGGGGCTATTGGGATTAGTGATGTTGTAGGCATAGACTGTCGACCCCTGAGCAATGTAAGCCTGATTAGAGTTGACCACTACATCCAGAGCGTCGCTACTACCACTCAAATTAAGACGAGCGACTCTTTGGGGACTAGCCGGATTAGATATATTAAAAACTTGAAATTCATAACTATCATCACGCGTAGTCAAATAAGCATAGTTGCCTTGGACCACTACTGAGGTCACGCCAGCTCCGACATTGTATTGACCCAGCACTGGTGGATTATCAAGCGGTGGAAAAGTAATACCCGCTACATCCAAGATATAAAACTCTGAACCAGGAGATGTAGTATTATTTTCCGTGACTAAGTAGGCCACATTATTAATCTGAAAAACATCGTTGTTATCAGATGAGCCAGGCGCATCATAAACAGCGGTGGTAGTCGCTATATTCCAATTCAAAGTACCGGCAATCAAAGTCGCAATACCAGGAATAGTCACATCTGTGCCGGTATTTTTATCATAAAATTTGCTGGCATCAGACCAGGCGCTCTGACCAGCTCCACCCACCCAATCATTTTGCTGCCAACGATTAGCTTGAAAACGATGAATATAAGTTTCTAATTTTTCTTGTTTGTTGACTCCAGTCTTACTCAGCCAATCAATAGTGACTACAACTTTTTTTGTATCTGGATCAGATGAGCCACTGGCTGCTATATCACCATAGACATTACCCTGATAGCTAGATTGACGAGCAACTGAGCTGACATTGATTGTTCTGGTATATTTAGCATTAATCAATTCCCCGCCCGCGGCTATATCCCAAACATTTCCATTTTTTGTAAAGTGCCAATCGCCGCTCGTCAGCTGATCCCAAGTCATCAACTTGGCTGCCTCAATACCCTCGACCGCATAATACAAAGCTTGAGTGCGCTCATCATTGATTTTGCGTACCTGTCCATTGAACTGGCTAATAGTAAAAATACTGACAATAATCACTGCAATAAAAGCAATAGCAATCAACAGCTCAATAATAGAAAATCCTTTTTTTTGTTTTTTAGTTGATTTGACCATTATTTTGAATAGTGATTACTTTGTTTTTGCTATTATCCGTGTTGGCCACGACCGTGATCTGGCCAATGTTGACTGTCTGGCCAGTGTATTTACTAAAAACTAGGTCAGCTGCATAGCCACCAGCGCCATCGGCTAGAGCAGTGTCCGGGCTAACAATCTGTACTCCTCTCAAATTTTTTATTTTATTATCCGGATTGGCATCATCATAAAAAGATCCCGAAAAAATAACATAACGATCTATCTCCAAGTGCACTCCCCAATTTTTATTGTCAGCTGCCGCAATCGCTTTGGCCTGAGCTAGAGAAATAGCACTTTTTAATTCATCGGTAGAATTTACTAGTGTCACTTCTTGTTGCCAACGAGCATAAGAAGAAAAGCTCAAAACAGAAATCAAAGCAAAAAGCCCCAAGACGACCAGTAATTCTATATAAGTTAAGCCTGCTCTTTTTTGTGACATTTTATTCTGAAAAACTCTGAGTCAATTCATACATTGGCGAAATAACTGACAGAGCAATAAAGCCTACCGCCACGCCAACCAAGACAAGTAAAACTGGCTCAATAATAGTTGATAAATTGGCCAAGACATTGTTGACCCGCTCTTCATAATACTCCTCTATCTTGATCAAAATATTTTCCAGCTCACCGGTTTCTTCACCCACATGACAAAGCTGAATAGATAAAGAGGAAAATAAATGTGGTCTCTCGGACATGGCAGCTGATAAGGATTTTCCTTTTTCAAGCTCCGTTGCCATTTTAAAAATTTCCTGACGATAATACAGATTTGGTACTGTCTTGGCGACTATATCCAAGCACTTTACTATAGACAAACCAGCTGCCAACAAAGCGTGTAAATTACCAGCAAAGCGAGACATGCACAATTCTCTAATCAGACTGCCGACAAAAGGAATTTTCAAAACAAATTTATGCCACGCCAAGCGCACAGCCCCAATGCGCGACAACATTACTATCAATAATATCAAGGCTACAGCTCCACCAATAAAATACCAATAATAATATTTGGTCGCCCACAAGAGCCACTGTACTGATAATAAAATAAAAGGCAGCTGCACATCCGCTTCTGCAAAAACTTCAATCAACTGTGGAAAGACAAAAAAAGCCAAAAAGAAGCTGACGCCAATCATAGCCAAAATAACCACACAGGGATAAATCAAAGCACCGACCACTTTGGCTCTGAGCTTTCGCTGTGACTTGATGATGCTCGCCAAGTGCCCCAATGACTCTGATAGGGCGCCGGTATTTTCACCTACCTCTACAGCTGACACAATCATCTCTGGAAAAACTTTGGGGTAATGTTTCATACTTTCTGACAAAGATTGACCATTTTCAATCGTGTCATAAATATGATTTAAAATATTGCGAAAATATTTATTTTTGATTTCATTGCTGATGGTTTTGAGAGCTGGAGCCAAAGCCAAACCAGCCTTGATCATAGTAGAAAGATTGTCTAGCAACAACATTTGATCGGCCGAACTGACTCGACCAAACAAAAATCTTTTTTTATGAACCTTATTTTTCTTGGTCTCTTTCTGCTTATTTTTATCTGGGATATCTTTGAGTTTTTTGGCTAATTCCGGTTTGATTTTTGTTTTAGTTTTGCCAGTATCGTCTATTTTGTGGTGTTTGATGTCTAAATATTCCATCTTAGATTATAAAATAAATTTTTGTAATTATATTTTTGTTTGTTTTAAAAAATTTTATATAGCCAAATTGATTGACTACTCCCTCTTGATGCGCAAAACCTCTTCAATAGTCGTGACACCCAGTAGCGCTTTTTGCATGCCGTCTTCAAAGATGGTGATCATACCCTCTTCCATGGCTACTTTTTGTATCTCATTGGACGAAGCATTGCGCACTATGCACTTTTGGACAGCTTCAGTGTTTTGTAATAATTCCAAAACACTGACTCTCTTGGAATAGCCAGATTGATGACAACGAGAGCAACCCTTGCCACGATAAAAAGTCAACTCACCAAAAGTCTGGACCTTGGCATCTACCAAGCCCTGACTCTTGAATCTAGCTAGCATATTTTCCAAATCAAATTCTTTGGCCAAGCTCTTGAGCTCTTCAGCCGAAAGCTTGAAACTAAATATGCAATCCAAACAAATACGACGCACCAACCTCTGGGCAATGACAATATTCAGAGTAGAAGAAACTAAAAATGGCTCAACATCCATATCCAGCAATCTAGGCGGAGCACCAGCTGAGTTGTTGGTATGCAAAGTAGACAAGACCAAGTGGCCAGTCAAAGCGGCGCGCACAGCAATTTGAGCTGTTTCTTTGTCACGAATCTCTCCGATCATGATCACATCAGGATCTTGCCTGAGCAAAGAGCGTAGACCACTAGCAAAAGTATAACCCGCCTGAGTATTGACCTGAGTCTGATTGACTCGGTGCACTCCATATTCAATCGGATCTTCGATGGTACAGATATTGACCTCCTCTGTATTGAGCATATTAAGAACAGCATAAAGAGTAGTCGTCTTACCTGAGCCAGTCGGACCGACTACTAGGATCATACCAAAAGGCTTCTCTAACTGCTTTTTCATGATAGCAGTATTTTGCTCTGAAAAGCCAATCTCTTCTAGATTCATATTTTGCGCTTCGTCAGTCATCAAGCGCATGACCACTTTTTCACCATAAAAAGCTGGAATAATAGAGACGCGCACTGACTCCTCCTCCTCTTCAATCTTAAAAGAAAAACGACCATCTTGTGGTACGCGATGCTCATCAATACGCAAGTTAGCTAATATTTTGATACGAGCCACCAAAGCATTGTGGATCGTAGCTGGCAGCTCTACAACATCATGCAAATCACCATCGACTCTGAATCTGACCACCACGGCATCGGGCAAAGCCTCAATGTGTACATCCGAAGCCTGCTCAAACATAGCATACTCCATGACCGCGTCTACAATTTTGATAATAGGCACATCTGTTTCCGTGGTCTCACCATCTTTGGACTTGATCTTAGTATTGATAATATCGTAAATCTCTTCTTCAATATTTCTCTGATAAAGACGAGAGGCAAAACGAAAATTTTTATGACTAGTCATAAAAGGCATGATGGCCTTGCTGGTGGACTGCTTGACCAGCTGCACTGATTCGGGATTTCTAGGATCGACAAAAGCAACTTTTAAATTTTGGCCGTCAATGGCAAAAGGTATAGCCTGTGCTTCTTGGGCTACTTGTGGGTCAATCTCAGCCAAAGCATTTTGATCAAGCTTGCGTTTGCGTAAATTGACAAAGGGCACCTTCAAAGCATCACCAATAATCTCGTATAAATATTTTTCATTAAAAAATCCGCGCTCAATCAAAATCTCCTCGACACCACGACGACGTCTTTGCGCTCTTTTCTCAGCGTCAGTCCAATCCTTGTCCTTAATCACTCCTGATTTTATCAGAATATCCTTGAGTTCTTCTGGTGCAATTGGTAAAGTCAATGCCATATTTTATGAAAGAAAAAATTATCCTAAAAATTTATTTATATTTATAGTTATTATAACATTTTTTCATCAAAAAACAAAGTAAAATATTTTTTATTACTTATCATTTACTGCATTGACTAGAAAGCTATTTTCCATTATAATACGCCAGCTAATCAATAGATAATATCGCTATGCAAATAACTAAAAAATCGCTAGAAAAAGGTCAGGTTGAATTGACTATCACTGTCGAAGTAGCTGAACTTGATAAACATCTACGCTCGGCCGCCAATAGACTCAGCCAAAAAAATAAAGTACCAGGTTTTCGCCCTGGTAAGGTGCCTTTTGAAATGGCCAAAAATCAATTTGGTGAAATGGCTCTTTACCAAGAGGCTTTGGATGAGGTCATCACTCAAAGCTACTACCAAGCTATCACTGATGAAAAAATTGAAGCCGTTGGCCAACCCAAAATCAGCGTTGACAAACTCGCTCCTCAAAATCCGATTGTCTACAAGGCGATAGTCAATCTTTTGCCCACCGTCACTATTGGTGATTGGCAAAAAATACAAATCAGTAAAAAAGATGCTAGCGTCACTGCTGAGGACATAGCCAAAACTCTAGAGCAAATCCAAAATCTCAATGTCAAAGAAGTCATCACTGATCGCGCTATCCAAAAAGGCGACAAAGCAGAAATTGATTTTGCCGGCACTATGGACAAGGTTGCCATCGAAGGTGGCACTAGCTACAAATACCCAGTCATTGTCGGTGAGGGTAATATGATACCTGGTTTTGAAGACAAATTAATTGGCCTCAAAAAAGATCAAGAAATTGATTTTTCCCTACAATTTCCCGAAAAATATTTTCAAAAAAACTTGGCTGGCAAATTAGCTGACTTTCATGTCAAAGTAGTCAATGTTTACGAAAGACAAAAACCAGAGCTCAGTGATGAGCTAGCCAAAAATGTCGGTTTTGAAACTCTCGAACAACTCAAAGAACAGCTAAAAAATAACATTCAAAAAGACAAGGAAAACAAAGAATTGCAAAGAGTAGAATCCGAAGCCATCCAAGAAATAGTCAAAATCACCACTGTATCTGAGCTGCCAGAAATGCTGATCGACAGCGAAATACATAAAATGATTCACGAGCTAGAACACAGCGTCAATGGCCAAGGTCTAGACCTAGCTGGCTACCTCAAATCCATCAACAAAACTCATGATGACTTGCACACTGACTTCCGTGCTCAAGCTATCGAGCGCATCAAGGCTGCTCTAGTTCTCAAACAGCTAGCCAAAGATCACGAGATCAAGCCGGAAGAAGGAGAGGTCAAAGCGGAAATAGAGAAGCAGAAAAAAATGTATAAGGATGACCCTGAATCTTTAAAGCAAATCAACTCTCACGATAATTGGCAATATCTGGCTAATGTCCTGACTAACCAAAAAGTGATTAAATTTATTGCTGAAAAAATTATAAAATAATATTAATGTTTTATACCCCCTCTGTCTCTCGACTTCGCTCGAGACATCTCCCCCTAAGTTAGGGGGAGAACGAGAGGGGGTATTTTATTTTCCTAAAAAAGAAAAAGCCCCGCGTCGTCAAACGAATCGACACACACGGGGCTTTGGGTCGCACACTCCTGCCTCACCTCAAGGATTAGAGGTGAATTTGAAAGTGTTAATCTGCCCTCGCTCCTGACGGAGCTTCGGCAAGGCTAGGAAACTGCCTGACGGGCGCGAATGTGGCCAAGGGCATTATCGGTATCGTACCAGCTGACTCTGAGCTCACCGCCACCAGCATTCCAGCGTACACACGGCACGCAGCCAGCGCGGTTGCGCGAACCGGAACACAGAGTCCAGTTCTGGGCATCCAGGTGTTGACCAGTTTCGCTGAAGTACTTGAGCTCCAGCACCAGCCGTTCGAGCAGAGTCACACAGTTGACATTCTCTTTTTTCAACCGATTAGCCGACACGCTTTTTAGCTCCTCGTCGGCCTCCACCCGCTCGCGCAGACGAATAGCGTAGTTGTGATCAGACCGGCGGACATTTTCGATGATGTCCTTATCTAAACCGTCAGTGTAGCTCCAAGCCGGGAACTGCTCGCGGATGGCCTTGAGTACATGACTCAACTTCAAGCCCTTGGGGATGAAGATGACACGGTCAAATCCGCCAGAATTGACTGGGATGTAAACACCAGAAAAATCCAACGAGAATCGGAAGTACTTGCGATAAAAATCATTCCATTCGTCGCTGACGTCTTTGATGACAAAAGGATTTTCGCGACGCAAGAACTTAGCCAGCTCGTGCCACCACTGCTGACTTGAGGAGCTAGTCAGCTTCTCCAGAAGGTCATAGAGCAAGCCCAGCTTTTCCGCCGGGAGCTCCACGAGCTTCTTGACGATACGACCGAGCATTTCCATGGTCAGTCTCCTTGTAAATGATCAAATTGTTACTCTGGCTAATTCCAGAATAACACATAATATTGCAATATAAATATTAATCTGTCAAGCATAAATAGCAATATTAGGGTAAATACTTAAAAATACTTTCTCCTTTTAACTTTTTACTTTATACTACCTATATATGCCAGAATTCCAACCCTTAGCCGATCGCGTGCGCCCCAAAAAACTCTCCCAATTTGCTGGGCAAGAGCATATTTTGGGTGCCGGCAAAATTTTGACCCAAATGGTCAAAAATCAATCTTTAAATTCTTTGATTTTTTGGGGTCCACCGGGAGTGGGCAAAACTACCTTAGCCAAAATATTGAGTCAAGAATTAAACTATAAATTCATCGCCACCAGCGCTGTACTGATCGGCACGCCCGAGATCAAAAAAATAGCAGAAGTAGCTGGTCAAGATGCTAATTTTTTCCAAACAAAAACTATTTTATTTTTAGATGAAATACACCGCTTCAACAAAGGCCAGCAAGATGTCCTGCTGCCCTATGTAGAGAATGGTACCCTGACTTTGATTGGCGCTACTACTGAAAATCCGTCTTTTAGTATCAACTCCGCTTTACTTTCTCGCTGTCGTGTCTTGGCTCTCAAATCTCTGACTGAAAAAGACTTAAAAAAAATACTTGATCAGGTTCTTCAAGATAATGAAAATGGTTTGGGTAAACAAAAAATTTCTTTAAATGAGCCGGCCGAAAAAATATTATTATCTTTTGCTGGTGGTGATGCGCGCAAACTCTTGACTGCCTTGGAAATTGCGAGCTCAGCTAAAGAAAACTCTGAGCTATCAGAAGCTGATATCCGCGAAGCTATCCAAAGCTCTGTCCTCTACTATGATAAAAATGGCGAAGAGCATTATAATATCATTTCCGCTTTACACAAATGCTTGCGCGACTCTGATCCTAATGCCGCTCTGTACTGGCTAGCTCGTATGCTCGAGGCTGGCGAAGATCCACTCTATGTAGTCAGAAGACTAATTCGCTTTGCTTCTGAAGATGTAGGCCTTGCTGATCCGCAGGCTTTGATATTAGCAACATCGGCCAAAGATGCCGTGCACTTTATAGGTATGCCCGAAGGAAAATTAGCCCTAGCAGAGCTAGTAGTATATTTAGCCAAAGCACCAAAATCGAACGCTATTTATACTAGCTATGCCAAAGCTGCCCAAGACGCTAAAAATACTAGCCACCTAGGTGTACCACTAGTCTTGCGTAATGCTCCGACAAAACTGATGAAAGATTTCAACTACGGCAAAGGCTATAAATATGCACCTGACGCTAACAGTGAAGATATTAAAAAACAACAGCATTGGCCTGATGATTTTCCACCAAAAAAATATCTACCGAATATTTAATATGTTATAATTTTTCCATGCCAAAAATAGCTGTTATCTCTGATGTTCATGACAATTTAGCTAACCTAGCTAAAGTTTTAAACTACATCAAAAATAATAAAATTGATTTTTTAATTTGTACTGGTGACCTCCAAAGCCTAGAAGCTTGGGCTGAGCTAAACAAATTATCAATTCCGGTTTTTGCCGCCAAGGGCAATGCCGATGATGCCCTAGATGTAAGTCAGTTTAGCAATATTCAAGTCTGGCAAAGTTTTGGCGAAATAGAACTCAATGGCAAAAAAATATTATTTTCCCACTACCCCGAAGTGATCAAAAAAATACTCAATCAAAAACCAAACTACTACCACTTAGCACTCAATGGTCACTCCCACCAACCCTGGGAAGAAGTTTTTCAAGGCACCAAAATACTAAATCCTGGCAATGTCGCCAATGTCCGCTACAATCCTACTTTTGCCATTATTAATTTAGATGATTTAAGAGCAGAATTAATTCTGTTAAATGAAATATTATAATGATTAAAAAAATACTCAAAAAAATATTACCAAAAAAACTTTGGCATATAATAAAACTGTTAAAAACTATTCCTGCCAGAATAGCTCTCCAAAAATCTTCTAAGCAACCAGCTTGGCTAGAGTTTCAACAGATAGAAAAGCTACTAGGCTCTTTCCCAGAGGTCACTAAATATGAATACACAGAAGAGGCCTGTTCACAGAGAGGCGAAGCTAGGGCACTTTTTTTAGCCAAATTATTTCCCAATACAGCAAGTAAAAAAATACTAGAGCTCGGCTGCTCTGATGCCATGACTTCGGTGTCTCTCAAAAATAAAGGCTTTGCTCCTATGGCTCTGGATATCATTGACCAAAGATTAGCTGTAGCCAAAAATAGCGACATACCATTTATCAAGTCCTCAGCAGAAAATATACCCCTTAAAGATGAATCAATTGACTTTGTTTTTTCCTACAATGCTTTAGAACATTTTTTAGACCCAGAAAAAGTATTGTTAGAAATCCATAGAATACTCAAACCAGGCGGATATTTTTATACTGACTTTGACCCGCTTTATTTTTCTCCCCGCGGACTACATGCTTATCGGAAAATAAATATTCCCTACTTGCAAATTCTTTTTAAGCCAGAAGATCTTAAACAATGCGCTGAAAACAATAACTTGCACTGGGATGAATTGCCATATGTCAATGCTTATACTATTACCAAATTTCGCTCAATATTTAAACGATTAAATAATAAATTGACCAGCAAAAAATATGAGGAAATATTGGATATCTCCGGTCTTGATCTTATAAAAAAATATCCCTCTTGTTTTAAAAAAGAAAATATTGCCTTTGAAAATTTTATAGTTAGTGGTATCAAAATACTATTACAGAAAAAATCTTAAGCGCTCACTAGTGTGCACTATTAGCATACTTTTGCTATAATTAAGCTAGATAATTTACAAACCAACTAATATTACTTAAAAAAATATCATGACATACCAAGCTGAACTCAAAGTTGCTAAAAATGCCGCCTTAAAAGCTGGCCAATATTTAGCCAAAGAATTTGCAAAATTTGAACGCCATCAAGCTACCCACAAAAGCCATCACGAGCTAGTCACCAAGTGTGATAAACAAGCCGAAAAAATAATTTTAGATATCCTGAAAAAAAAATTCCCTAAAATAAATTTTTTGTCCGAAGAAAAAGGCGCCAACAACCAAGGTGGCGAATATTTGTGGGTGATTGATCCTCTGGATGGTACCAATAATTTTGCTATCCATCACCCTCTTTTTGCTGTGGCTATTGCTTTGCTTTATAAGCAAGAACCAGTGATGAGCGTCATCTACATACCAATACTGAAAGACATGTTTTGGGCCACCAAAGAGGGCGCCTATCTCAATGATAAAAAAATTACTGTTGCCAAAAATCACAATTTTCACGATCTCTTTGTCACCTATTGCCATGGCAAAACATTGAAAGACAACTATAAAGCCTTTAAGGCCTACGAATACTTCCATCTACATGCTCATGATTGCCGTCATTTTGGCAGCACTTCCATAGAGCTAGCCATGGTAGCTTGCGGTCGCACTGATGCCCTCATGGTCTCCAACCCCAGTCCTTGGGATATCATCCCTGGCATTTGGCTAGTCCAACAAGCCGGTGGCAAAGTCACTGACTGGCAAGGTAAAAACTGGCAAACAAAATCAAGCTCAGTGTTGGCTAGTAATAAAAAAATTAATACTTCAATTATTAAACAATTTAAAAAATTGAAGGTTGCCTAAAAACAAAAAATCTGGTAAATTATGGCAGCTAAGTAATGGGGGTATATTTAAGGCCACGTAGCCCCGCCGCCGTTCCTAGCGGAACTTTGGCGGGCAAGCCTGCCTCGCCCCGAGTCAAGGCGGGCAAGTGGGCAAGCCCCGATTATTTGATCAAACATTAATTTTAAAACTTAAGGCCACGTAGCCAAGTGGTAAGGCAGAGGTCTGTCCCTCGATCCCGCATATAATTTATATGGCCTGGTAGCCAAGTGGTAAGGCATGGGTCTGCAAAACCCTCATCCGGCGGTTCGATCCCGCCCCAGGCCTCCAATTTATCTATAGCTCGGGATCCTCGCAACCAGATGGACTCACTGCGTTCGTCTCATCGTTGCGGGACAAAACCTTTATCCGGCGGTTCGATTCCGCCCGTGGCCTCCATTGACATTCTGTGTATTTATTGTATAATATTCAAGTTAATTACGAGCGAGTGTAGTTCAGTTGGCTAGAACGTTTCCTTGCCAAGGAAAAGGTCGCCGGTTCGAGCCCGGTCACTCGCTCCATTTTTTTAGAGTATATTATCGGCCGGCGTGGTGAAATTGGTAGACACGCAGGACTTAAAATCCTGTAGCCGCAAGGCTGTGTCGGTTCGATTCCGACCGCCGGTACCACTTCTAGAAAAAATAAAAGAACCCTCTTTGGGTTATTTTTTTATACTAGCAACCCTTGTCTAAACTGGCATAAATGGTATGATAAAATATATAAATTAACTTAAAAAATGCCTGAAAAACAAAAAAAACTAGTAATCATTGACTCCAATGCCCTATTACATAGAGCTTGGCATGCCATACCACCATTATCTACCAAAGATGGTGTGGTCGTTAATGCTGTCTATGGCTTTACCAGCCTCCTACTCAAAATCATCAAAGAGCTAGAGCCTGACTACTTACTAGCAGCTTTTGATCTGGCCGGCAAGACTTTTCGCCACGAAGAATACAAAGAATACAAAGCTCAAAGAGTCAGGCAAGCTGATGAATTTTATCAGCAGATTCCCCTGACCCAAGAAGTACTCCAAGCTTTTAATATCCCGGTCATCACCCACCAAGGTTTTGAGGCTGATGATGTCATTGGCACTATTGCTCATGACTCTTACCAAAAATACAAAAATATCAAAACGATTATTATTACCGGTGACCTTGATGCTCTGCAGCTAGTCAATGATCGCACAGAGGTTTTGACTTTACGTCGAGGGTTTAATGACACTTTTGTTTATGATATCAATGCTGTCAGAGAGCGCTACGGCCTAGAGCCAGAACAATTGATAGATCTCAAAGCCCTAAAAGGTGATGCCTCAGACAATATCAAAGGTGTCAAAGGCATTGGTGAAAAAGGCGCTGAAAGTTTGATCCAAGAATTTGGCACTTTGGAAAATTTGTACAAAAAAATTGAGCAGGCTGATATCAAAGCTCGCCTCAAAGAATTGTTGATCGCCAATAAAAAAGAGGCTTTTGACAGTAAGCGTTTGGTGACCATTGTCAAAGATGTGCCTTTGCACTGGTCCTTGGCGCAAGCTGAGTTTAGCGACTTTGATCCTGAACAAGTTTATAATATTTTTCAAAAATTTGAATTTCGCACCCTACTGGACAAAATACCACACCATCAAGCCAATATATCAGCCCCACAAAAAATCAGTCAAAAAAACGATGGCCACTATACTCTCATCGATGATCTAGAATCTTTCGACAAATTTTTAATCGAATTAAAAAAACAAAAGTTGATCGCCATTGATTCTGAAACTAGTGGCTTGGGATATGATGCTATTGTCTTGGGACTATCTTTTTCTTGGCAGGAAAAATCCGCCTATTTTATCAATCTGCGTAATGCCAAGCTCAAAAAAACAGCCCTAGTCCTCCTGAAGCCAATATTAGAAAATGACCAACTACAAAAAATAGGGCACAATATAAAATATGACTACAAAGTATTGCAGCGCCTCGGCATAGAGATGAGCAATCTTAGTTTTGATACTATGTTGGCTAGCTATTTACTCAATCCCGAGCATGGCCTACGCCTCGAGGAGCTAGCCTTTAGTCACTTGGGCTACAAAAAACTAAAACTAGCTGATCTACTAGATGAGGCACCCAAAAAGAAAAATGACATCAAAGTAGAAAACATCGCCCTAGATCGTCTCTTTTGGTATGCCTGCGAAGATGCTGATATTACTCTGCGACTTTATCACAAGATATTACCCCTGATCAGGACTACTAAAAATTTTGAACTACTAGAAAGAATAGAGCTACCCCTGATACCAGTGCTTGCTGATATGGAAAATACTGGCATACTGCTCGATGTCCCTTTTCTAGAAAAAATGGCCGTTCGTTTTGAAGCAGAAATAAAAAAAATAAGCCAAAAAATATTTAAGCTCGCTGGCTCCGAATTTAATATCAGCTCTCCTCTCCAGCTCAAGAAAATATTATTTGAGGATTTGCAAATCAGCCCCCAAGGCATCAAAAAAACCAAGACCGGCATCTCCACTGCTGCTCAGGAGCTAGACAAAATGTATGATGCTCATCCTATCATCCCTCTAATCATCGAATACCGAGAATTGACCAAGCTACAATCAACCTATATCACTACTTTACCAAATATTGCTGACCAAAAAACTCATCGCGTCCACACTAGCTTTAACCAAACTATCGCTGCTACTGGCCGACTATCTTCTTCTGATCCCAATCTCCAAAATATTCCTATCCGCACTGAGCTTGGCCGAGAAATTCGCAAAGCTTTTGTGGCACCAAAAGGCTACACTCTACTAGCAGCTGACTACTCACAAATTGAATTGCGCTTGGCAGCAGCTCTGTCCAAGGACCCCATCATGCTGGCCAGTTTTCAAAAAGGTGAAGACATCCATGCGCGTACGGCTGCTGAAATCCACAAAATACCCCTAGACCAAGTGACCAAAGAAATACGCCGCACTGCCAAAGAGGTCAATTTTGGCGTGCTCTATGGCTTGGGCTCACTAGGACTAGCTCAGCGCACCGGCTTGAGTCGGACTGAAGCCAAAGAATTTATTGATCAATATTTTACCATCTACAAAAAAGTCAAAGACTATCTTGAGAATACAAAAAAATTTGCCCACACTCATGGCTACGCCCAAACACTTTTTGGCCGTCGCCGCTATCTCCCCGACATCCACTCTTCTATGCCTATGCTGCGCGCTGCGGCTGAACGCATGGCTATCAATATGCCTCTCCAGGGGACGGCTGCCGATCTGATGAAAATGGCTATGATTGCCATCTACAAAGATCTCAAAAATATCAGCCCCAAAAGTAAAATTTTGCTACAGGTGCACGATGAAATAGTCCTAGAAGTACCACTAGCTGAGCAAGAAAGGGTTGCTAAATTTGTCAAAAAAACTATGGAAGAAATTTTTATGCTAGCAGTGCCCTTGACGGTTGACTTGGAGCAGGGCAAAAACTGGGGTGAGCTAGAAAAGATCAACTAATATGATATTTTTTTACTACGGAGAAAATTCTTGGCTGGCTCGACAAAAAATACGAGCGATCAAAAAAAAATTTCAAAGTGAGATTGATAAATCCGGCCACAATATCTTACACCTCGACGGAGAAAGTATCAGTGCTCCTGATTTTTTTGAAGCAGTTTCTGCTACTGGCTTTTTGGCTAGCAAAAAATTGATTGTCATCAAAAATATTTTTGATAATAAAAAATTAAATACTTGGCAAGATGCTCTTTTAAAATTTTTGGAGCAACAAAAAGATACTCCCGAGGAAAACTATCTCATCTTCTGGCAGGAGGGCCAAGCTGATGTGCGTACTAAGCTATACAAAGCTTTAAAAAAATTTCGTTTTAGTGAAGAGTTCAAAAATTTGAACAATAACGAATTAATTACTTGGCTCCAAAAACAAGCTAAGCTAAAAAACAAAATTCTAGACAATGAAACTGCCAAAATATTAGTCAGCTATACCGGCAATGATCTGTGGACCTTGAGTCAGGAGATGGAAAAATTAATCCACTTTTGCCCAGAAAAAATCAGCGCTGAAGATATAAAAAATATAGTGGCCGCCAAAGTTGATGAAAATATATTCAACCTAGTAGATGCTCTCGGCCAGCAAAACAAAGCCCAAGCTCTCAAGCTTTTGGAAGAAAAATTTGACAATGGAGCCAATGCTCCCTACATCCTCAGCATGATAGTCCGCCAATATCGACTACTCATCAAGGCCAAGGCTCTGGCTAAGCAGGCTAGCTATCCTGGGGCTTTGGCTCAAGCTCTCAAGCTACCCTCTTGGTTAGCCGAAAAAACATTTGCCCAAAGCCAACTCTATACTATGGATCAGCTTAAAAACATCTACAGCGAATTATTGGAGCTAGACCAACAACTAAAATCATCAGGCACTAGTGATAAATTGTTGTTCACTAAATTGGTCAATAATTTATAAAATAAAACCAGCCTCTCACGAGAGGCTGGTTTTTGATTTTAACAATTTATCCTTTGGCTAGAGAGGCGTTTAATTTTTTCATAAATCTAGCCTTCTTACGATTACCGGTATTTTTCTTAATAATTCCAGACTTAACAGCCTTATCAACGGCTTTTTGATGTTTTTTGATCAACTCCTGGTAATTATCTTTGATAGAGCCATCATCAATAGATTTTTGATTCTTTTTGGCTAATTGTTTGATACTATTTTTCACTGCGACATTCTTTTTGGTGCGTTTGACAGTCTGTCTCAAGTGTTTAATAGATGCTTGCTTATTTGGCATAATTCAGTTTATATCTTATAATATATTAGTAAATCTTTACAGAGATTAACATAATTAATTAATTTAGTCAACCCCATTAAATACCGCAAAGCGGTGCTAGTCCGCCAATTGGCGGACTAGCATTTAACGGGGTCAAGCCCGTTAAATAGCCCGCACTAGAACTTTACGTTAAAATAACAGACAATTATTATAATATTTAATCATTAATTTGCCCTAACAAAGTCCCCTGCGGGATTTAACAGGGCTCAAGACCATGTCTAGTCCCTACATCAGCCCCGAGCAACAAGAAGAAATCTTTGATAAGCTCACTGGCCACGGCGACAAAGTCCGTAGCCGCAACCAAGTGGTTAAGGATTTGGAGCTGCCCCATGACCATCATTTGGGCAAAGTAAGTATGTCTTTATACGAATTTGGCTCTTTGATGAAAAAAACCAAATTCCCTCAGCACCGCATCCAAGAGCACATCAAAACCGTCACTAAACATGATATTCATCTAGGTAGCCTCTAATCTGACTATCAGCTACACTGCTGGCTAATAATTTAGATTTTTCTAAGCCGTCAATTTTGGCGGCTTTTTCGATAGACAAATCACCAATAGCTAGACGACGAAGCTCCTGTAAAATAGCCCCCGTCTTGAGCTCTGAGCCAAGATCATTGACTAGACTCCTGATGTAGGTACCAGCTGAACAAGTGACTAATATTTTAGCCTTGGGATATTTAAACTCCAAAATATCTATTTTAAAAATATTGATTTTCTTTTTTGGTGCCACTACCTCCCGCCCCTGACGAGCTAGCTCGTGTAATTTTCTGCCCTGTACTTTGACTGCCGAATAAGCTGGCACCTGCTGCATCTGCTCACCGATAAATTGCTGAATAATTTTTTGCAAAGTAGCGGGGGAAAATTCTTTGGCCTCGGCATTGATCGTCACCTCCTGCTCCAAATCAAAAGAGCTACTAGTCTGTCCAAAAATAATCTCTGCTTCATAAATCTTTGGCAAATGATGAAACAAATCCAAAAGTTTGGTCGCTTGACCGCTCGCTACAATCATCAGGCCAGAAGCTAGTGGGTCTAGTGTCCCAGAAAATCCAACTTTTTTGAGATTGAGTATTTTCCTGACTCGAGAAACAACATTGAAAGAGTGTAAACCTTTGGGCTTGTCTAACAAAAAAATACCAGAATTCTGATCGGCTAAAATCTTTTCTATTTTTTCTCTGGTAATATTTTTGGCCAACATTATTTTTTCTTGGATACTAATATATCAATCTGATCTCTGAGGGTGATCGCTTTTTCAAATTCCCAATTATCGGCAGCTAGCTCCATCTCTTGACGCAAAGTATCGAGTAAAGCCTGCTTCTCTTGCTTGTCCATCACTTTGATGCTTTCTAAAAAGCTAGTCTTGGTGTCTAATTCTTTGAGCTCTATTTCTTTGACTGACTTGGAGATAGAGTGCGGCTTGACTAGGTGATCTTGATTGTATTTGGCTTGGACCTGACGACGACGCTCGGTCTCATCGATAGCAGCTTGCATTGAGCCAGTGATCTGGTCAGCATACATCAATACTCGACCATCTTTGTGGCGAGCGGCTCTACCCATGACCTGAATCAAAGCTGAACGCGAACGCAAAAAACCTTCTTTGTCAGCATCCAAAATAGCGACCAGTGAAACTTCCGGCAAATCCAAACCCTCACGCAACAAATTGACCCCCACCAAGACATCATATTTTCCACTACGCAAATCATGTAATATTTGGATGCGATCCAAAGTTTTTACTTCCGAGTGCAAGTATTGAACTTTAATATTTTTTTCCAAAAGTATTTCTGTCAAATCTTCTGACAACCTCTTGGTAATAGTAGTCACCAAGACTCGTTCTTTTTTTGCGACTGTAGCTTGAATTTCTTTGATCAAATCATCGAGCTGATTTTTACTAGGCCTGATCTCAATAGTCGGATCAAGAATAAAAGTCGGTCGCACCAATTGCTCAACTATACTAGCTGACTGCTGTAATTCATAATCAGCGGGAGTGGCTGAAATATAGATAGCCTGTCTAAAAATCTGATTGAATTCGTCAAAATTAAGAGGACGATTATCATATGAGGCTTTGAGTCGAAAACCAAAATCTACCAAATTTTTTTTGCGCGCCCTATCACCTTGATACATGCCACCAATCTGTGGCAAAGTCATGTGTGATTCATCGACTATCAACAAAAAATCATCTGGAAAATAATCAATCAAACTATTGGGTGCGTCACCTTTTTTGCGTCCATCAAAATAGCGAGAATAATTTTCGATACCATTGCAAAAACCTGTTTCTAAGATCATCTCCAGGTCATTATTCACTCTGGTTTTCAATCTTTCGGCTTCCAAGATTTTGCCTTGCTTTGCAAACTCAGCCAGCTCTAAATCCAAATCTTCTCTAATCACTGCTACTATATCTTTGATGCTTTCGGGGCTGGCGATAAAATGCTTGGCCGGAAAAATAGATATGGACGGTAGTGTTTTGATCACTTTGTGCCCTAGCAGGTCTATCAGCTCGATACTTTCTAATTGATCACCAAAAAAATTCAAACGATAATATTCTTTTTCCTGACCAGAGCCAAAAATATCTACAATCTCTCCCCTGATAGCATAGTGACCGCGAGTCAAAACCAAATCATTGCGACTGTATTGTAGATTATTTAAATTTTTTAACAGTTTAAAACGATTATAACTTTCTCCAATTTTTAAATCTATTTTAAAATTTTGATATTCAGCTGGATTGCCCAAATTATAAATACAAGAAACAGAAGCCACAATCAAAGTATCTCTTCTGGTCAGCAGGCTCTGGGTGCTGACATGACGCAAGCGATCAATCTCTTCGTTGATCTGGGTTTCTTTTTCTATATAAGTATCAGAGGATGGGATATAGGCCTCTGGCTGATAATAGTCATAATAGGAGACAAAATAGTGCACAGCATTTTCTGGAAAAAAATCCTGAAACTCACTGGCAAGTTGCGCGGCCAAAGTTTTATTATGCGAAATCACCAAAGTCGGCCTATTGATTTTGGCTACCACATTGGCAATAGTAAAAGTCTTACCCGAACCAGTGACGCCGAGCAAGGTCTGTTCACGATAACCCTTGTTCAGGCCAGCTATGAGCTGACTGATAGCCTGAGCTTGGTCACCGGCTGGCTTAAATTTTGACACCAATTTAAAATCCATAATTAAATTATCTTACTGTTTTTATTGTTTTTTGGCAAGGTTTTTAAATACCCCGCTACAAAATAGCGGGGTAAAAATTTATTGAATATTGACCCTAATCTCTGGCGTAGTCATCAAGTTGCCACCCTTGTCCGTCACTACCATATAGAGTCGATAGGTGCCCGGAGCTAGTCCTAGGCCCCAAGAAACACTAGGAGAATGATTAGGATTTTCTAAATAAGCAAACCACTGCGAGTTGTCACTTTGACCTTTGTAATAAAAATCTATCTTCTGGACATTTTCTGGCTTCTCCAGCTTCAAGCGCAAAGTATAGGGCAAGCTAGCTGTAGCTATGTTGGTATTATCTTCTGGGTCTTGCCAATCGAGATTAAAAGCTTTGAGAGCTGGATCAAGCTGAATATTGACATTGACACTGGCTTCTTTGTAATTACCGATATCATCCGAGGCGATAGCTCGCAAACGATGAGAGCCATTACTGACAAAAGGATTGATATTGATAGTAGTGCCAAAAGGAAGATTAAAATTTTCTCCTACTTTGTCATTGTCCAAAAAATACTCTACTTTTTTGACTCCCCGCGGAGCACTAGTTTGCACTGATATATTGATACTCGGAGAATTGATATTTTGATTGTCATTGGGCGACAAGATATTGATGCTAGGCTGATCCTCTGGGCGATGCACATCATCAAACTCCGTAGGAATAGGCTCGACTTGATAGCCATTTTCTTCGGCCCATTTTTTGATTGGCTCCTCCCAAGCAGTATACTGCGGATCATTGCTAGGATTATCAAGTGGTGCACCAGTAATATCATTGATATTTACATAATGTAAAATATTATGTACTTCCAAATATTTTTTCTCTTCGATCTGATCATAAGGTGTGTAGGCTGTAGCTAGCTTACCAGTGCTTTTGTCTATTTTGACTAATTGTTCCTTGGCTAGCTGACCGCAAAGCATTGGCTTATCACAAGTTTCTAAATTTTCCTTTTCAAAAGATTTGACCGGCATCTTGGCGGTCGCTGCTCGCATAAATTTGTTCCAAATCGGAGCGGCTACTACCGAACCATCGGCTCCCACTTTCATAGCTTGATTGTCGCTATTGCCTACCCAGACACCGGCTGCTAGATCAGGAGTAAAGCCCATAGTCCAAGCATCGTGATAATCATTGGTCGTACCGGTTTTGGCAGCGACTGGCCTATCACCCAGAGTCAAAAAGTTGGCCTCACCAAAGACAAAAGCGCGAGCAGCATTGTCTGACATCACATCAGACAATAGTCTAGTATATTTTTTATCAACTACCCTTCGGCCTTTATTGTCTTTATTTTCTTTGACTACCTCTCCTTTGGGATCCTCGATTTTCAAAATAGAGCGATAATCCTGAGCCACCCCTTCACGGGCAATGGCTGCGTAGGCATTGACGTGCTCCAAGAGCTTGACCTCGGCACCACCCAAGACTAGAGACAGGCCATAGCGATCAGGATTGGTCAAGGTAGTGTAGCCCAATTGGCTAGCTAGGTCTGTGACAGTTTTGACGCCAGTCAAATACAAAACTTTGACGGCTGGAATATTGAGTGAACCAGCCAAAGCTTGTCTCAAAGATACTGGACCCCTAGTCTGATTGTCATAATTACCCGGCTGATATGGTGTGCCATCGGCCTTGACGCCAAACTTGGTCACTAGGTCAAAGACAATAGTATCTGGACGCAAACCCTTGATAAAACCCGCCAAATAAACTATAGGCTTGATCGAGCTACCGGGCTGACGATTAGAAATGGCGACATTGACCTGACCATCTATTTCATCATCAAAATAATCAGCTGAGCCAACCATGGCTTTGATATCACCACTATTGACATCAATGGCTACCAAAGCAGCATTGTTGGCGTTGTACTTTTCTTTGTTTTTTTCTACGGTCTCAGTGATGGCCAATTCGGCTGCTTGCTGCATTTCCCAATCTAGCGAGGTAGTGATCTTCCAGCCGCTCTGCTCGACTACTGTGGTGCCATATTCTTCCTCGAGCATTTGCTTCACATACATCACAAAATGCGGAGCGCGCATATTTTCGGCTCGCTTTTTGAATTTTAATTCTTGCTTTTTAGCTTCATCGGCAGTCTCTTGACTGATGTAGCCTTGCTCAGCCATCAAATTCAAAACCACATGTTGGCGATTGATCAATTTTTCTTTGTTGCTACCATAAGGTGATAAATAGGTTGGTGACTGAGGCAAAGCGGCCAGGGTAGCTGCCTCGGCCAGAGTCAACTCTTTGGCTGCTTTGTCAAAATAATAATGAGCAGCCGCTTCGATACCATAGGCTGATCCACCGTAAGGGATTTCATTGAGGTAAAGTTGTAAGATTTCGTCTTTGGAAAATTTTTGTTCAATACGATAGGACAAAACCCATTCTTTGAATTTACGAGAGATGCGACGCTCATTGGTCAGGATGGCATTTTTGACAAATTGTTGGGTCAGGGTCGAGCCACCTTGAGCACGCTTGCCCTGCAAGCGTGGAATAATCTGTCCGCGGATAATAC
>CAYUER010000011.1:15982-24639 GCA_964443785.1 uncultured Gammaproteobacteria bacterium | reverse complement strand
CTCAAAATGACGCTAGTCATAGAGCCGGTAGTACCGTCTGCTTTTGGATATTCAATAGTCACAGAAGCAGTAGAAGTGGAGAAGTTATTTGGGAAGTTCAAATTCAACTTGTTGATAGTATAAGCAGTATTGGCAGCATTGAATCTGAATTGACCAATGTGGTTGCCAGAAGTACCAGCGATCAAATTGGCGGCATCAGGTTGAGTGCCAGCGCTTAAAGTCAAACTGCCAGAACCCAAAGTCATGGTCTGTAGATCATCATTTGAGTCTGAGACAGTGTTGCCATCAACAGAAGAAGTGCCAGAGGCATCAATGTTGGCAATCCAAGGACCAGCATCAGCGCCGGTATTGATATCAGCATAGACATCAAACACCATTAAGCTGGCGGCTGGGATATTGATAGTGCCATTAAACACATTGGAAGTGGTTGGATCAGATTTGGTGGTACCAAATTGAGCACCAGTGTCATTGCGTTTAACCAACAAGTTGGTGATAGTAGCTTGCTCATCATTGCTCAAATTGACAGTGATGGAAGTCAAGTTAACACCAGCAGTGGAACCTGTGTTGATAACAAAGGAACCAACTTTGGCATTGTTACTACCAGCTACCAAAGTCTGATTACCATAACCGGAGTATTTGGTAACAGACATTGAAGAAGCACTTGTGCTTAATTGATTAGCAGAAACACCAGAAAGACTGGATGGTACATTGGCAGTTTGCAATGAGCTCATACCTTGACCGTTAGATGAACCAGTAGTCAAGGCAACTTGCATAGCAGTAGGAGCTACAACATAAGCTGAGCCAGTAGAAGTCTTGGTATCAGCAACAATACTTACTACTTTAGTAGTACCAGCTGGGATAACAAAACTAGAACCAAAGGTGAAGTTGACAACATCACCAGTGCTATTGTAGTCAGCATCAGTCAAGTCCTTGGTAGAACCAACTTGAACGCCATCCACAAACACCTTACCATTGTCCAAACCGTTAGTAGCACCATCGACGCGGACATTCAAATCTTTGATCTTCATGTCCTCACCAGTAGCTTTCATGTCAAATTTAGCCAAAGTGACATTGCTAGCGCCTAAAGAAACGCTAGTAGCTGGTGAATCAGATGATTTATTAACAGTCACAGCGCCTTGACTGATCTTGTAGTTACCAGTTGGTTTCAAGGTTGACCAAGAACCAGTAGTAACATATTGATCACGTGGCCAGACATAGACACCATAGTTGGTATCCTTGGCAACGATATCAGAGCGATATTGGACTGAGAAGTAGAAAGTTCTGGTAGAACCTTTGACGATATTGGCGCGAACGCTCAATACTTTGCTATTGCCACTCAAAATTTCTAATGGGGCGCTAGCCAAATCAAAAGTGACAGTGTAGTCATTAGCCATCTCAGCAGTACCAATCTGGTTGCCGGCAGCTAATAATTTGAAACCAGTCAAATCACCGACTTGGATAGAACCAATTTCGGTCAAGACTAATCTTTCTACATGTAATTTTTGATTTTCAGCAGTCAAAGTCAAAGTAGCAACTTCAACTTCTGATTGATTTGGATCAATAGAAGTATCAACGCCACTTGGAGTACCAGTGGCTACTTTCAAGCTACCCATATCAGAAACCACGGCAGTGGTCATGACATTGGCACGAGCTGGGAAAGATCCGCTAACAGTACCGCCAGCTACCACATCGGCAGCTGAGTTAATACCGAAAGAGATTGTTTTACCAGCAGTGATGTTAGCAGTAACATCAGCTTTCAAAGTAATAGTTTTGGTAGATCCAGCAGGGACTGTGAATAAACCATTGGAGTTGTTGAAAGTAACAACACCAGCGGACACAGAACCACCGTCGGCTACTCTGGTGTTACCATCAAATAGATACAAAGTATCTAAATCGGTATCAGCAGATACGCCAGCGCGGGTAAATTTGATGGTTTTAACAATTGCAGCACCATCGGAGCCAGCAGTAAAGTTAAAAGCACCAAAATTAGCTAAAGCCTGACCTCTTGATGGGCTGCTGCTATCAGTGATAACAGTGCCTGAGGCTGGACTGGAAGCAGCCAAAGAAACATTCAATGAGCCACCAATTACTACTGGAGCATCTGGATTTGGCATGAAGTCTTTGATAGCAGCTTCAGCGCCAGTGATGGAAGAACCATCAGTGTAGCCAGTCAAACTATCAACCATGACAGCGTCAGAGGTCATATAACCATTGGCTGTGTAGGCAGCTTCTGAGGCAAAAGCTCTCTTGGTAGTACCACTAATATAATAATAAGTAGTACCCATCTTGACTACAGTACCAGTGACAAATTTGTCTGAGACATCAGTGGTACCAGTAGTTTTGTAGGCTGTGAAATAGCCTGGGATCACGTCAACTAAGCGTGAGGTCCAGTTGTTGCCATATAAAGCTTTGGCAACGGTATCAGTTGGGATCCAGCGAGCCATACCACCTGGTTCAATAGCATAAACCTTGGCAGTGTTGGCGTGGGTCACCAATTTGGTACCTGGACGGACAGTCACAGCGCCGCCATCTGGATACATATCCAATTCTGATACAGCTACTCTGACAACTTTGTCAAAGTTTGGGTACCAGGTGAAATACTCTTTCTGACTTGGGAAGACGTATTTCTTCAGGTCGGAGCCGATCAAGTATACAGCGGCGCCTGATTGACCTTTCATGGCCAAGAGGGAGCCAGCTGGGTAGCTACCAGCAGCGTTGGCCAAAGGAGCAAAAGATGCGCCAACTGACCATAACACAGTGGTAATCACCACGGAGTATACGAACAATTTTTTTAATAAATTCATTTTTCTTTGTTAATTATAATGTCCCAAAAATTTTGAAAAAAGCCGGAAGTAGTGAGCATCTCATATGATCAGTATGAGACTAAACTATGAATCAAAGGACTTGTCATAAGACATCGACCTTTCTAATCACAGTGACCATAGGCCCAAAACTCAGTCACGATTTTCTAGATTTGAGGAACAGTTATTAAATGCTCTAGATGGCCATCAGGCCACAAGAGCTTCCCTAGATCGCGCGCGATTTAGCGATAAGTTAGGGACAAAAGATTCTAATAGAATAATTGTTTAATAGGTTAATAGATTAATAGTTTCCGACAATTATACTATTAATCAATTATTCTATTACTCTATTAGTAGACTCTTGCCCATAACCTATCTTCGACGGACTAAGTCGACATCGGCTCGACCCTAGGATAAATACGCTATACTAATTATTTAAAACGCTTAACTTTTTAATAAAAATCTTTGACCGCCACTTCTTCGGGAATACCCTCGTCTTCTTTGATAGCTGGCTCAGAGATTGACTCTGGAGTAGTGGTTTCATCGCTAGATTTGATGACCGTACCAGCACTTGGCTTGGTAGTAGTCGGTGTAGTGGGTGACAAAATAGGCTTGGTGCTAGTAGGAGTAGTACTAGCCGAATTGACTCCGCTAGTGGTACTAGCCTCCTCTATCCTCTTGATGACTGTTTCCGCTTGCTTATATGTTTCTTTGACTTCAGTGATTTTTTCTAAACTGTCTTTGAGGTTGCCTTGGCTTAATAAATCTTTGGCTTGTGTCAGATTGGCTTCCATGATCTCTGGATGAGCCTTGAGTGTATCGATACTAGCGATAGCCTTGGCATCAGCTTCACCTATTTTGACATTGGTAGATTTTGGTAAATTATTAATGTCTTTGTTGTCGACGCTAGCTACCTTGTCTTTGGCTTCTGCTACTTCTTGGGATAATACTTGGAGCTCTGAGCTGATGATTTTGACTACCACCTCAGTGACGGCTTTGAGCTCACCAGCATTGGCCACATTTTGGGCTAATACTTCAGCAGTAGGAGTAGCGACACTAGTAGCGACCGGAGCATCTTTGGCTACATTGCTGACTATTTCTTCGTGAACAGCGACTGCTAGATTGACCGCTGAATCTTTGACTTCTTGGTTGACTTTTTTGGCATCATCCAAAACTTTGGCAATTTCCGTATTTTGGACAGTCGAAACTTTTTGGTCTAGATTGGCAGCTGTTTCATTGGCTACTATCGCCACCTTTTCTACCAGCGAGACGACCTGCATGGCAGTTTTTTCTTCTTTGACTATCTTGAGAGAATTATCGACTGCTACTACATCTTTTTCTAGATGACTGACGGCCTTTTTGATAGCAATCTCTGTCTTGATATTTTCTTCAGTGGTACTGTCTTCTGTTTTTTCTTTCAAAATTTTATCAATCTCATCCAAACGGTTGTTGATATGCTTGATATGAATCTCCGTCTTTTTGACTGGACTCAAGGTCAGAGCAAGCTCAGCTTCTTCGAGATTGCGCTTGAGTGGCCACATGGCGTCACCAGGCACCGAAGCTTGAGCAACCAGACTAAAACCCGAGCCAACTGATAACACCAAGACCACAGCTACTACTTTGGTCATTGAGGGTACTACCTGAGCAAAAAAGTTGGCAAAAAACAAAGCAAACCTTTCACGAAATGATTGGCCTTGGCTTTTGATGGCACGACTCTGGACAGTCACCTCGGACATAATAGCGTACTTGGTGGCGTGAGCCCATTGCTCATCAGGATTGATGTCTGATAGTTTTTTTAATTGAGCTAATTGTTTGCGAATGCTCATAGTTTTATCACTCTTACTATATAGTAAGTAATTTATTTCTCGTTGTTTAAAGATTTTAATTTATTGAGTGCTCGATGGAGCAAAACTCTGATGTTGTTTTTATCTTTTTGCATAATGCCAGCTATATCATCAATCGAGAGATCCTCGACATAGCGCAGCATCAGTACTTCTTGGTATTCTGCCTTCATCTGCTGGAGCAAGGCTAGCAAAGACTTGAGGTCAATCTCCTTGTCTATACTACTAGTCTTTTGGTCAGTGTAGGGATCCTCCGTTTCATCAGCATACTCTAGTGGTAGCTCTTGGCGTCTAGACAAGCGATAATAATCAATGATGGCATTGCGAGCTACTCGGAAGATAAAAGCAGCGAAATTTTGGATGTCTTTTTTATCGACTGAATGTTGCCAAGTTTTCAAAAATATATCTTGAGTCAAATCTTGAGCTACAGCCTTGTCACTGACCCTCATATAGACAAAGCGATAGACCTTGGCCATATATTGGTCATAAAAAAAAGCAAAAGCTTCGGGATCGCCGTTTTTCAGCTTTAGCAACTGTATTTTCTCTTGTAAATTATCCTTCAAACTGTACATAAATATAGACGGGCTAAAATCCAAAATATTACACTTTATTTCGACCAATTAGACCATATTTTACCCCAAAATACCCCTAAGTGTAAATAATCAAATATATAAAGCAGATTATACCAGATTTTGACATCTTTGTAAAGGAAGGCTCAAGCCCCTGAAAAGTCTTTAAATCTGGGGTTTTGGGGCGGCGCGGTGGCCTCCAGCGTCATTGCGAACCAGCCCTTCTCGAAGGGCTGGTGTGGCAATCTAGAGGATTGTAGATTGCTTCGTCGCTTACAATCCTAACAATGACATCTGTCTAGGCCACCGCGCCGCCCTGTGAAAAAATAATAAGATTGCCTAATAATTGGCTAAAGGTGTAGAATAGTGTATACTTTAAACTATGGACAACATCATCAGACTATCAGTCTCTGAGGCTGCTAAATTGTTTGGCGTCTCTTCCAAGACTATCCGCCAAGCTCTAAAAAATGAAGAGCTAAAATACATTGTAGTCAAAGGTCGTTATAAAATCACCTTTGCCTCGCTAGTGGAATGGTCACAAAAATCTACCCGCCGTTATAACCAGCTCCAAAACCAAGGAGTCGGACAATTTGTCAATCAGTGGAAAATACGTAATAAAAAATACAGCCCTAGTCAAGAATTGATCAATAAAAAACCAGCCCCTCGCGAAGGACTGGTTGATGTTTAAGGTTATTTAATTTCTAGATCCATTTCCTTGCCTTCACGCACAACTTTCAAAATAATTTTGTCCCCTAATCGATAATTCTGTAAAATAGCCGTAATGGTCCTATCTTTGGTCACTTCGTCATTGTTGATGGCAATAATCCTATCCTTGGACTTGAGACCAGCTTTTTGGGCCGGACTATTACTCAAGACTGCTTTACTGGCTACTGGACTATAGACATAATTACCCTTTTGCTCCAGACCACTGTTGTTCTCTAAGTCAATATAGCTAATGCCCCAGGCTGGTCTAGCAGTATTATCTAACAAATGCTTGACGGCTTGCTTGAGATAATCAGCAGGCAAAAGCACCAGTTGCTGTCCCAGCTGATAGCTCAAGCCAATCAGCTCACCCTTGAGATTGAAATAAGGAGCAGCTAGACCGACATTGGCCGCGCTAAAATCAGCGAGCTGATAATAATAATCAATACTATCACTAGACAGATAAGCACCGCTGGTCAAGTGAGCATTGCTCAAAATAGCTGTACTAAAAGCGTGACCCAAACTGCTAGCTAGCTCCTGATCAGTAAAAATCTTTTCCCCAACTCGCACTCCTTCAGTCAGCTGAAAATTAACGGCTGGTAAATTGTTGGCTTTGATCTTGATAAACACTGCCCCTGAAAAATTATCTTTTTTGATTTGCTCAATACCAAAGACCTGATCATTGATCACTACTTTGGACTGCATATTGAGCAAAACTTGATCAGTGGACATCAGCCAGCCATCCGAAGTGACAGCTACCGCTGCTCCCAGATAATCAGCTTGCTCAAAAATAGGATTCTCCAAATCATTGATAATTTTGGAATTTTTGTAAATGCCAGCAATGCTAGTATTGTATTTGTTGGCCAAGGAGGTCAATGGTTGCTCGAGATTGATTTTGATATCTGGCTGATTGGATAAAAAGGCGATATTGGAAGGGATAAACCATTTACCCAGCAAATAGCCACCAAAACCAGCTAGTAGCCCAAAAATGACAGCCAAAAGCGTCAAGCTCACCAATGACGGTGGTCTTTCAGTAGTTGGTCTGACAAAATGCTCTTTTTTTTCGTCCATTTCCTTTAGAGTTACTACTTATTAATTTTACCTATCTTATCATATATATTTCCGCCAAAATATGCAAATTTTGGCCCCTGACCAATATATTTAGAGGATAATATACAAAGAGCTCAAAAGTAAAAAGAAAGTCACCGACAAAATGACCAAAATTGGCCATTTGGCTTTTTTCTTATCATCTTGAGCCAAGCTCACAAAATAATAAAACCACAAAACAACCAGAGTACCGCCAACATAAAAACTCACTGGCAAAAAATAAACAACTGTAAAAATTTGAGCAAAAAAGAAGAAAGTCAAAACCCAAAAATCCCATGTATAGCGTCGCAGGCTAGCAAACAAATCTTTGGTCATAGCCAAAATAACAATACTCACCAAAATTACAAAATAATAAAAATCTAAACTCAAAAAAATAATCAAGGAATAAGCACTAGCTGATAAAAACCATAAATTCAAAACATACCAATACTTTTTGAAGGCTAAATATTCTACTTGTTTGGGATTGAGATAATTTTTGAAATAGGCTTTGAGCATCCACCAAATAAAAGCCCACAAAACAGCCAACACAAAAGCTGACCAATAACGAGCTGAAACATTTTTGAGCATCAACAAAAAAGCAAATTGTGCTAAATAAGCTACCAAAAAATTGAACCACTGAAGCTTATGACGCCAAAAATAATTACCACTCAAGACCAAGGCAGTGACTATAATACTGAGCAAAGATAACACCACCCACAGGTAGGGATTTTTTTGGCTATAAAAAAATATAGACCAAGCAATAAAAATAAAAAGTGGATTCAAGATGTAAGCAATGGATTTAAACATGGTTTTTGATGCTAAATATCAAATTATCAAGCTCCTCCGAAAGCTCTGGTAAGCGGACTTTGAGCTCTTCGAGGATGCCTATGGCTTTGCTCGCTGCTGACAAATCTCTACTATCAGCATATTTTAACCACAAGGTAAAAACCATATAAAGAGGCAAGTGATAATCACCAATGGAGCGATCACTGCTTTTTATATTATACAAAAATTCCTGTGTTTGGCTAATATTTTCCCGACTAGGATCCTGCGTCACCTTCACTAGCTGAGGACGAACTTTGTGTAAATATTGCTCTTTATTTTTGAGCATAGTATCGGCAGCCATATTTTTAAAAAGCAGCACAATCACCAATAACAAAATAAGGGGCAAAATAAAAAGCCAACGGTATTTTTTTTCTATTTTTTTAATTGAAAACATCTTGCTTATCTAATTTTTCCCATTGATTATTTTGCTCTGACCAGAGCCAAACATCTAAATGATAGGTAAAATTTTCAGGATCATACACATATTCGACACTCACACTAGAACCGATGCGATTGGAATAGGTGGTTTTTTTATCTAAAACTTTTGGTTTTTGGACAAAACACAGCTTAATTTTGCCCAAGGGACTGACAAACTCGAGCACTTCTTGCTCGCCGTGCTCCAGCTCTTCTTGATACTCCTCTATTATCTCAAATTTTTGTCCTAGCTCCTGCTTCAATTCCCGCCATCTATCTGGCTGCATAATTTAAAAATTAATATTCTTGTATACTACCTTATCCCCTATTTTGATGCCATATTTATCCACTAAACCGCTATTGAGCTCTAGGACCATGTTGACTGGCTCCTGAGAGCTGTAAAGCAAGAGATCCTTATC
>CAYUER010000011.1:3991-15882 GCA_964443785.1 uncultured Gammaproteobacteria bacterium | reverse complement strand
ATCCGCATCATCTGCCAAAGAATTATCTTTTTTATCATCAGAGCTTAAGACTGGCTGATAATTTTTTACTAAATTTATATTGGCTGTTTTCAAAAAGAAAGCTACGGCCAAAAAAATAAAAATTAAAAAAATAGCTAGCCATTTATAATTTTTCATATGTAAAAATTTAATTTATAAAACATTTTTTTTATGCAAATAACGATTGATCCAATAATGAAAAAATAATAAACCAAGTACAAATAAAAGTAATAATAATATTTTTATCTTGGTACTAAAAAAGATGGCCATCACCCCCAGACAAAGACTAAGCAAAGACAAAACCAAGGCAATCTGCGGATGACTCAAGCCCAATGCCCTCAGTTTAAAGTGCAAATGCTCATTGTCGCCTTGCCAGATAGATTTTTTCTGACTCAGACGACGCCAAATTACTACACCTACATCCAGAATTGGTGCGCCCATCACCAACAAAGCAGTCGCTATCTTGCTACCAGAGATTATAGCCAAAACACCTAAAGTAAAACCAAGAAAAGTGCTACCACCCTCCCCTAAAAAAACTTTGGCTGGATGCCAATTCCAGACTAGAAAACCCAAAATAGCTCCAGCTAAAGCTAGACTAATAAAAGAAGTCGGCGAATACTTGATGTCCCAAGTCAGGCTAACTATAAATATCATCAAGCTAGCCACCAAGCAAACGCTAGAGGCTAAGCCATCAATGCCATCGAGTAGTTTGGTAGTATAAGTCATGCCCAAAAGCCATAAAAAGGTCAAAAATAAGCTAAAATAACCAAACCAAATATGATCGATCACTAAAATACCGCCAACAGGATTGGTCACATAGCCAATCTGCAAACCACTCAACATAATGACGACAATAGCCAAAATTGGCCCCAGTAATGACTGCCAAGCTTTGAGGGTCAATCTATCATCCAGATAGCCACTGACAAACAAAATAAATCCCGAAAATAATAAAGACCAAATAACACTAGGTTCTATTTTGGCATCTACCAGCCAGCCCCGCTGAAACAAAAAAGCCATCAGCAAAAACAATGAGAGAAAAATAGCTAATCCACCACCCAGCGGTACTGCTTGATGATGAATTTTGCGTGGATTGCCTGCTGGATCATCGACAAAATTAAATTTTTTAGCAAAAAAAATATAAACGAAAGTCAAAAGCAATGACAAGAAAAAACTAACAATAAAAACCAAAAGATAATTATAGTTTAGGCTCATTTTTGGCTAAAAATGTTTCTAAAATAGCGGCGGCCGCGTATTTATCTATATCTTTATGAATACCCTGCTTAGTATAAAGCTGAGAAGTAAAACTTTCATTGACCACATGAATTGGCACTGTCATCTGCTGACGACAATGACTGATAAAATCCTCAGTAATACTAGCTCTTTCATTGCGACTACCAGACAAGCTAGTTGGCAAACCAATTACTAAGCCAGTAATATTTTCTTCTTTAATAATTTTTTCTAAAGCTGACAAGACCTGTTCTAGGCCGGTATTGAGCAAAATTTTGTAAGGTACAGCAATACTACCCAAGCTCCCTAGAGCTAGGCCAATGTTTTTGTCACCATAATCAATACCCAAAAATTTTGCTGTCATATTATTTAAGTCAAAATTTCGCAAGCATCTTCAGTCACCACTACTGTGTGTTCAAAATGAGCTGTCAATGAGCCATCGCGACTATCGACATTCCAGCCGTTGTCTGCAGTCTCTACTCTAAAATCACCACCCATGATCAACATCGGTTCAATGGCTAATACTAAACCAGGAAACATCTTGGCCATTTTTTGACCAGTGTCATAATTTGGCACATAAGGATCTTCGTGTACAGCTCTGCCAACTCCATGACCGGCTAAATCCTGCACAATACCATAACCATATGGTTTGACAAATTTCTCAATAGCCTGACCAATGAGCTCAATACCCTGACCTGGCTTGACCTGACTAATAGCTATGGCCAAAGATTTTTGAGTGACAGTGATGAGCTGTTGGGCAGCTTGGGAAACAGAACCAACCGGCACAGTAATAGCTGAGTCAGTATAGAACCCCTTGTATTTGACACCCAAATCCAAACCGACAATATCACCCTCCTCAAGCTGTCTACTGTCTGGAATACCGTGGACCACTGTTTGATTCACTGAAACACAAAGAGCGTGCGGAAAACCCCTATAATTTTTGAAAGATGGCTTGGCTCCGGATTTTGCAATCAGTTCTTCGGCCATTTTGTTGAGCTCCAAACCACTGATACCTGGACGCACTTGGGCGGCTAAAGTTTGTAATATTTGATGCAAAATCTGACCGCCTTCACGCAACACTTGTATTTCTAAGGCTGTTTTTTTATCCAGCATGTTTTTCTAAATAAGCTAAAATAAGCTTGGCCACATCCGCAATGCTACCTTTGCCATCAATCACCACCAATTTGTTTTGTTGTTGGTAATAATCCAAAAGCTTGGTAGTTTCCTGACGATAATATTGCAAGCGCTTACGCAGTAAATCTTCGCGATCATCCTCACGAAAATGCAAGGGTTCATGACAAATTTCACACTTGGCATCCAAGCTAGAAGGACGATGCTCAATATGATAAACATGGCCATTGCTACAGATACGACGACCAACAATACGATTGACTGCTATGTCATCAGTGATATCAATATTAATCACTAAATCTATCAAATAATGTTGATCAAGATTGGAAGCTTGATAAATAGTGCGTGGAAAACCATCAATCAAAAAACCTTTTTTATAGCGATCTGTCTTGAGCTCATCAAGCATCAAAGAAATCATCAAGCTATCTGGAATCATTTCACCATTATTTACAAAATGTCCTATCTTGAGACCCAATTCAGTTTTTTGACGAATAGCCGACCTCAATAAATCACCGGCGGCCAAAATTTCTATATCCAAAAAATCAGTAATCACTCTACTTTGAGTACTTTTACCAGACCCTTGAGGTCCCATTAATATCACTTTGCTTATTTTATGATCGGCCATTTTATTATTATTTATTTAATTATTACAATGCTATTATAGCAAAAGCGCAGACTTTACTCAATCAAAAAATCCAACCCCTCTGGCCTCAAGATTGGCACAGAGCAAAAGGTTGGATAAAGCATAAAATATACTAAAAACCTTCGTAATCTCTCATGACCAACTGAGCATCAATTTGCTTGACTGTCTCAATCGCCACTGATACCACGATCAACAAGCTAGTACCACCAAAAGCTAAAGTAGCAATACCAGCAAATGACCTGATCAAATCAGGTAAAATAGCAATCAGGCCCAAAAATACTGCCCCAGCCAAAATTACCCTGTTCATCACCATATTGAGATAATCAGCTGTAGGACGACCTGGTCTGATACCTGGTACAAAGCCACCTTGTTTTTGTAAATTTTCAGCAATTTGTTGGGGCTTGAAAATGACTGAGGTGTAAAAATAGGTAAATATCACTACCAACAAGAAATACACGACATTGTGAAAAACTTTACCTTGAAAAGTATCGATAATCCATTGGGAAAAATTGGCAATCCACAAAACATTTGACCTCAAGAAAAATTGGGCAAGCATTGGTGGTACCAAAACTACTGACACAGCAAAAATGATCGGTATGACACCAGCTTGATTGACGCGCAAAGGCAAATGAGTGTTCACTCCGCCCATAGTCTTGGTGCCAACCATATGACGAGCATAAGAGACTGGAATATTGCGCTGACCCTCAGTGATCAAAACTACAGCAGCAATAGTAGCCAAAGCAATGAGCACAAAGAGAACCAAGTTTAATACCTGAGAGCTATCAAAAGCAATAAAAGTATTACGCACAGTCGCTGGTAAACCACTGACAATACCGGCAAAAATGATCAAAGATACACCATTGCCAACATGCTTTTCAGTGATAAGCTCACCTAACCACATCAAAAACAAAGTACCAGCAGTAATCAAAATCAAAGTAGTGACTAATTCTAAACTAGTCATATTACCCAAAAGTCTACCTTGAGTCTGACTAGATAAAAGACGGATATAGCTATAAGCTTGGATAATGGCCAATGGCACAGTCAACAAACGGGTATATTGACTCAATTTTTGCTGGCCATATTCACCTTCTTTGGAAAGAGCCTCAATCTTTGGTACTATCATAGCCAAAAGCTGGATAATGATAGAAGCAGTGATATAAGGACCGACTCCCAACATGATGACTGAAAAATTTTGCAAAGCACCGCCAGAAAACATACTCAAAAGACCTAAAACTTGATTGCCCTGCAAATAAGTCTTGAGCTCAGTCACATCAACACCTGGTACTGGCACATGAGCAGCCACACGATAAACTAGCAACAAAGCAAAAACATACAAGATACTCTTACGAACATCCTTGGCCTTCCAAATTTGTTTTAACTTGTCTAACATAAAATTTTATTATTGTTTGGGAGTTTTTTCGATTTTTTTAACTCCTATGAGAATAGCCTTACCGCCTTTTTCTTCAATCTTTTTTTGAGCTGTAGCTGAAAAAGCATTGGCTTCGATAGTTAGCTTCTTTTCTAGCTCACCAGTGGACAATACTTTCAAACCATTGGCAATACTATCAATCAAGCCTTTTTTCAATAAGATACGAGCGTTGACTTTTTCACCATCTTTAAAAACTTCATTCAAAACACCGACATTGATGGTGGCATATTTTGGATGAATAGAGCGAAAACCTCTATTTTTGGGAATACGCAATAAATAGCTACGCATACTACGGACCGCAATACCAACACGACCACCGGAGCGAGCTTTTTGTCCCTTCATACCGCGAGTAGAATAATTACCGCGACCAGAACCAGTACCGCGACCTAATTTTTTGCGACGGTGAGTAGAGCCTTCGGCTTTTTGTAAATTACTTAAAGTCAACATAATTATTTTCTTTATTTATTGGCAGACTTACGAACTGCTGATTTTACTGGCTGAGCAACATGAACAGCCGCTTTTTTTTCTTCGTTATTTTTGACTTTGACGACTTTTGATTTTGGTACAAAAGAAGACAAAGCCAGTAAAGTAGCGCGGGAATTATTGATCTTGTTGCCTGCTCCCAAAATCTTAGCTGTAGCATCTTTGATACCAGCTAAGTCAAGAATAATACGGACAACACCGCCAGCTTTGATACCGCTACCTTTTTTGGCTGGCTTAATCATAATTTTAGCGGATTTTTCTTTGACTGTCACGGCGTGTGGAATAGTGCCATCGACAATATTCACATTGATCATGTGCTTGCGAGCTTGAGTGACAGCTTTGGCAATAGCTGCCGAGACATCAACACCCTTGGCAAGACCCATGCCTACTCTACCCTTGCGATCACCAATGATCATACAAGCGCGGAATTTCATCCTTTTGCCACCGGCCATGACACGAGTAACTCTGGCTAGATCTACAATCTTTTGCTCAATATCGTCAGCTGGTCGATCAGAATTTCGACGCATCGGACGGGCACCTGGTTTTGATTTACCACGATTGAATTTAGCTGGCGCAGAGCTTAGCTGACCATCAGCAGCTACTGGCGCTTTGTCGTTTTTGTTATCTAGAGTATTCATAATTAAAATTTAATTCCTGCCTTCCTTAAACCATCGGCTAATGATTTTACGCGACCATGATACCTATAAGCACCACGATCAAAAATTATTTCATTGATTTTTTTATCGGCTAATTTTTTGCCCAACAATTCACCCAAAGCCAAAGCTTTATCAACTTTATTGGATTTCAAAGTCAATTCTTTATCAGAAGCTGCAACCAAAGTAAGACCCTTGGCATCATCTATGGCTTGAGCATAGATATGACTCAAACTCCTAAAAACAGATAATCTAGGTTTTTGAGCTGATCCAGACATCTTAGCACGAGTGCGAATCTGGCGGCGCAAATATTTTGCTTGTTTTACTTTATTATGATCTTTCATAGCCGTAATTATTTTGCTTATGACTTGACGACCTTACCAGCCTTGCGGCGGATAACTTCATCAGTATACTTAATACCTTTACCCTTGTAAGGCTCTGGTTTCTTGATATTGCGAATCTCAGCAGCGGTCTGACCAACTTGCTGACGATCAATACCTGATACTTTGATGATATTTTTCTCGGTTTCGATAGTCACACCATCAACTGGCTGATATTCCACTGGATGAGAAAAACCGACATTCAAAATCAATTTTTTTCCTTGCATGGCTACTTTGAAACCGACACCATTGATTTCCAATGTTTTGGTAAAAGCTTCCGTCACTCCTACAATGGCATTGTTTACTAAAGCGCGACTCAAACCCCAAAGAGCTTTGTTTTCTTTGGTCTCATCAGCTTTGAGCACGAAAACCAGTTCTTGGTCTTTAGTTTCAGTGGCCACACCTTTTGGCAACTGCACTGTCAAATTGCCCTTTGGACCTTTGACCTTGATGACTTGACCAGCTAGAGCATCACCTTCGACATTGATCTGGACATTGGCAGGTATTGTAATAATTTTTTTTCCAATTCTTGACATATATTTTTTACCAAATTTCAAACATTAATTCACCACCAATATTGCTTTGTTTTGCTTCTTGGCTAGTAAGTAAGCCCTTGGAAGTAGAAATAATAGCAGTACCAAAGTTGTTCAATACTCTAGGAATCTCACTGCCAGAAACATAAATTCTTTGTCCGGGTTTTGAGATCTTACGAATGTGGCGAATAGCTGGTCCTTGATCAGAGTATTTTAACTCTATTTTGATGTAGTTAAAATTTCCAACTTTAAGCTCAGCTACATGACCAATGTAGTTTTCTCGCTCTAAAATTTTAGCAATGTTCACCTTTACTTTGGAAGAAGGGATAAGCACTTCTGGCTTATTTACCCGGACAGCATTGCGAATTCTAGTTAACATGTCTGCGATAGGATCTGTCATATGTTATCTGGTTTCTAATTTGTTATGTTTATATAAATAAATAATTACCAACTTGATTTAGTCACGCCTGGTAGCTCGCCTTTTTCAGCCAACTCCCTAAAGCAAATGCGGCACATCTTAAACTCTCCAATATAGGAGCGATTGCGACCACAGCGCCAACAACGGCGAACAATTCGAGTGGAAAACTTTGGTGTTTTTCTTGATTTAGCTCTTTGTGCTTCTGTTGCCATATAAATTATTTCTTATTTTTCTTAAAGGGAAAACCAAGGGCTGTAAGTAAAGCAGCAGCTTGTTCGTCATTTTTGGCGGAAGTAGAAACAGCAATCTCCAAACCATGAATCTTTTCAATATCTTCCATGCCAATTTCTGGAAATACTATATGCTCTTTGAAACCCAAAATATAATTACCATTGCCATCAAAACCTTTTTTGTTGTCTAAGCCGTAAAAATCACGCAAACGAGGTAAGGTGGAGTTGATCAATTTATACAAAAAATCATACATGCGTTCGCCGCGCAAAGTGACCTTGGCGCCAACAATATTTCCTTCACGCACTTTGAAATTGGAAATAGATTTTTTGGCTTTGGTCAAAACTGGCTTCTGACCAGAAATGCGCTGCAGAATTGAGCTACCATACTCAACCCAACTTTTGTCTTGGGTAGCTTTGCCTAAGCCAATATTCAAAACAACCTTCTGCACTTTTGGCACAGCCATGATATTTTTCATGCCCAGTTGTTCTTTGATTTGGGCTCTCAATTCTTTATTGTATTTTTCTCTTAACGTATTCATATTATAAATTAATCAATTACTTCGGAACATTTTTTACAAATTCTACTCTTGGTTTTTTTGGCAGCTTCATCGCCTTTGGTGGCCGATAATTTATAAGCCACACGACTAGCCTTACCACACTTTGGACAAAGCAAGAGCACATTGGAAGCATCGATTGGTCCATTGAATTGGACGCGTTGACCTTTTTCACCACTGCGGCGAGGCTTCAAATGCTTGTACATAATATTGACACCATCAACCACGACCTTGCCTAAATCTGGCAAAACCTGAATTACCTTACCGGTCTTACCTTTGTCTTTACCGGCTGATATTGTCACTTGATCATTTACTCTGTATTTTATCTTCATATGTTTATAATACTTCTGGGGCCAAAGAAATAATCTTGTTATAACCCTTGACTCTGAGCTCTCTGGCTACTGGTCCAAAAATACGACTACCAAGAGGCTCTTTGGTTTTTTTGTCTACCAAAACAACAGCATTTTCACTAAAACGAATGTAGACACCATTGGAGCGTCTGATTTCTTTGCGCTGTCTGACAATGACGGCATGTGCTACTTGGCTTTTTTTGACTGGAGCATGAGGTTGAGCAACTTTTACTACGACATTGATCATGTCACCAATACCGGCATATCTTTTTTTGTAGCCACCCAAAACACGGATGCACTGTACAATCTTGGCACCAGAGTTATCAGCAACTTGTAGCATTGATCGATGTTGAATCATATCTTTATCATTGACCTCGTAAAATATTTAGCGATTGAATGTTAACGAGATCTAAAAAATTAATTAATTAAATTTATTTGGCTGGATTAAGCTTTTTGATTACACGCCAGCGCTTGTCCTTGGATATTGGGCGACAAGCTTCGATGACTACTTTTTCACCAGTACGAAACAAATTATTTTCATCATGAGCCTTGTACTTGCTACTCACTTGATATCTTTTTTTGTATTTTGGGTGAGCCTTGACATGAACGACCTTGACTACGATAGTTTTGGCCATTTTGTCACTGACAACTTCCCCAATCAAGCGACGGCGGATAATTTTTTTTGTTGTTGCTTTCTTTTCCATATTTAATATCTAAAAATATTATTCTTGGCTCTTATTCTCTACTGTCAACTCTGGGGCGCTGGTTTTATTGTTGCGTCTTTTGTTGAGCTCGGTCAAAACTTGTGCAATTTCTTTTTTGCTCTGACGAAGGGAGCGCACATTTTTTAGCTGACTATTGGCAATACTAAATCTAAACTCACGAACTTTTTTTCTCAAGTCAGATAAATGAAGGTGCAAATCCTTATCGGCAAATTTTTGTAATTCTTTCAAATCCATAGATTTATTTTAAAGCCTTGCTAATAAATTTACTTTTGACGGATAACTTATGTCTAGCCAATTCCATAGCGCGACGAGCTACCTTTTCATCGACATCTTTGATCTCAAAAAGAATAGTACCAGGCTTGACGACAGCGACGTAATGATCGACAGCACCCTTACCTTTACCCATAGGCATTTCATTGCCTTTGAAAGTGATTGGCTTGTCAGGGAAAATACGGATAAAAACATTACCACTTCTTTGGATATAGCCTACAATAGCGCGACGAGCAGACTCAATCTGCCTAGCTGTCACCCAGCCGGCTTCCATGGTCTTGATGCCGTATTCGCCAAAGCACAAGGAATTCAAACGAGTTGCCTTACCCTTGATTTGGTCGCCACGTTGCCATTTTCTATGTTTTGTCTTTTTTGGCGCTAACATAAAATTATTTCTTTACTTTCTTTTCGACTTTTTTTACTGGAGCACTGGCCGTTTGTTTGGTCAATGATGCCAGGGATACAGCTTTTTCTTTATTAAATAATTTGACAGTCTTTTGCGGAGCTTTGACCGCTTCTTTTTCTTTAGCTTTTTTGTCAAAATATTCACCCTTGTAGATCCAGACCTTGATACCGATGACACCATAAATGGTCTGAGCGATACCGCGACTGTAATCTATACTTGATCTGATAGTCTGGAGAGGAATCTTGCCTTGGGTCAATTTTTCAGTACGAGCAATTTCGGCGCCGTTCAAACGACCAGCTACCATGATTTTGACGCCCTTGGCACCAGCTTTCATCACTTTGTCAATATTCATCTTCATAGTGCGACGAAATGGCATTCTCTTTTCTAGATCTTCTCTGATAGCCTGCACAATGACATTGGCTGACAAATTTGGCACAGAAACTTCGGTGATATTGATTTGCAATTTGGTATTTTTTTCTAAAAATCCGCGTCGCACTTTCATCTTGATATCTTCGATGCTACTACCACCACGTCCAATGATGACGCCAGGTTTGGCGGCTGTGATATTGATGATGATCTCTCCTCTGCTTCTTTCGATCTCGATACGATCAATGCTGGCTTCACGTAATTCTTTAGTCAAAAATTTTCTAATCTTAATATCCTGCTCTAATAATTCAGCATAATCTTTTGAGGCAAACCAGCGTGAACGCCAGCTTTCACTCATACCTAGACGAAATACTCTTGGATTTATTTTCTTTCCCATATTTTTAACCAGTCTTTACTCTTACACCCTTGACCTTGTGATCAGGGTTTTGACTATCTTTAATTTTCTTCGATGTATTCTTTGGTTTTTTGCCATCCTTTAACGGCGCTTCTTTGATATCGGTCTTTTTATCAATCTTGGTCAAATCAACAGTTTCTACTGGCTCAGATTTTTTCTCACGCAATTTGCTAGCACTGCCAGCCTTGAGGGTCAAGGTCAAAATCACATGACAAGAATGCTTTTTGAAAGGATGAGCGCGACCAAAGGCTGATGGCTTCCAGCGCTTGGCAGCCACACCTTCATTGACCATGATGCTTTTGACTATCAAGTCATCTGGATTCAATTCATAACGATCTTTGGCATTGGCAATACCAGAGCGCAAAAGTTTCAATAATACTGGGGAAGATATCTTTGGCAAAACAGTCAAAATACTTTCGGCTTTGACAACATTTTTGCCACGGATAGCACCAGCTACTAAACGCATTTTCTTGGCGCTGATATTGACATTGAATAATTTAGCTTTAACCTCAATCATATATATTATTTACTACCTTCTTTAGCTTGACTCTTGGCCATCTTACCGCCATGGCTGACAAATTTTCTAGTAGGAGCAAATTCTCCTAGACGATGACCGACCATATTTTCTACTACATAGACAGGCACATGGTCTTTGCCATTGTGGACGCCAAAGGTAAAGCCAACCATCTCTGGAGAAATGACAGAAACTCTTGACCAAGTTTTGATTACCTTACCCTCTCCCGGTTTCAAATTAGAAATTTTCTTCAACAATTTTGGATCGGTAAATGGGCCTTTTTTTAAACTTCTTGACATAGGATTTTATTTATTCTTGCTGCGTCTTTGAATAATAAATTTATTGGAATATTTATTGGCTTTTCTAGTTTTGACACCCAAAGCTGGTTTGCCGGTATAGGTCTTGGGATGTTTCAAACCGATTGGATTGTGACCTTCACCACCACCATGAGGATGATCAACTGGGTTCATGGTCTTACCTCTGACTGTTGGTCTGATACCACGATGTCTCATACGACCAGCTTTACCCCAGCGAATATTACGATACTCTGGATTGCTAGGCACACCAACACTGGCTGAGCAGCTACTCAAAACTACTCTGACCTCACCACTAGGCATTTTCAAAATTGCTTTTTCACCATCTAGAGAGGTCAGAAGCAAAGAATTGCCCGCTGAACGAGCTAATTTACCACCTTTACCAGGATTAAGCTCGACATTGTGTACCATGGTACCAGTAGGCATCTGACCCAAAGGCATTCTATTACCAATATTCATTGGCACAGTCTTTTGGGAAGAAATCACTACATCACCAACCTTGAGTTGATCAGGGGCAATGATATATTTTTTCTCACCGTCCTTGTAAACAAGCAAAGCAATGGTAGTGTTGCGATTTGGATCATACTCCAAGCCTTTGACAGTGGCTGGAATGTCGTATTTGTTTTGTAAAAAATCAACAATTCTAACTAATTTTCTAGCTCCACCACCTTGATGACGAACAGTGATCTTGCCTTGGGCATTGCGACCGGCTGCTCTTTTTTTGCGATAAACCAAAGATCTCTCCGGTTTATTTTTGGAAATATCTTTGCGCACCAAGACTGAAGTCTGGCGACGAGCAGGAGTAGTTGGTTTGTATAATTTAATCGGCATA
>CAYUER010000011.1:0-3891 GCA_964443785.1 uncultured Gammaproteobacteria bacterium | reverse complement strand
AAAGTCACAATAGCTTTTTTAACTTTTTTGGTCTTGCCATAATTGCGTCCATAGCGGACATACTTACCATCAGAGATGATAATGTTGACATTAGTAGGGCGGACATTATAAAGCTCTTGGATAGCTTTTTTGACTTCTACCTTATTGGCATCTTGAGAAACTTCAAAAATATATTTATTCAAAGCATTGACCATGGTTGATTTTTCTGAAATCACTGGTTTGATCAAATACTTAGCTGGACGACCAATCGCTTTCAAAGGCTTGATCTCACCGCTAACTTTAGCTTTGACAGTAGCACCATCTTTTTTGGCTGGCTTACCACCACGCTTGACTAATGTTTTTTCTGGTCTTTTTTTAAATATAGCCATATATTTTATTTTCTATAATGCTCTTGAATCTTGGTAAGCATTGCTTTATTGACCACCAGATAATGATATTTCAACAAGTCAACGACATTGAGACTACCGACAAAAATAGTTTCTACTTTTTTCAAGTTCTGAGCAGCCAAATTGACGCTATCTTTGGCAGATGATGTGACAATCAAAACTGATTTGCCAGCGACTGGTAATTTTTTCAAAGCACTCTGCAAAGATTTGGTCTTGGTATCTGGCATGTCATAGCTGTCGACAACGATGAGATTGTCACTAGCTAATTTGTCAGTCATGACCATCTTCAAAGCAGCGGCTTTGGTTTTTTTGTTTACTTTGACAGCAAAGTTGCGATCAGTAGTTGGACCAAAAGTGATACCACCACCAACCCACAAAGGTGAGCGGATAGATCCATGTCTAGCACGGCCAGTACCTTTTTGTTTCCAAGGCTTTTTACCACCACCACGCACCTCTGATCGGCCTTTGGTGTGAGCCAAAGTTTCACGAGAGTTGGCGCGTTGAGCGATGACTACTTGCTGCACGACGACTGGATTTACTTTGACGCCAAAAAATTTAGCATCTACTTTTTCGTCGCCGATGACTTCGCCCTGCCAGTTATATACTTTTACTTTAATATCTGACATATATTTATTCTTTCTTGGCTTCCTCTGCTTTTTCTGGAGCGTCCTCAAGTTTTTCTGCTACTGCTTCAGTTTGCTCTTCGACCACTGCTGGTGTTGGCTCAACAGCCTCCACTGCGATATCTTCTGATTTTACCTCAGCCTCTACGACTGGCTCCTCTGTTTTGACTTCGCTAGCTACTACTGGAGCTGATACTTTGTCTTTCAAAATCAACTCGCCATCAGCTTCGATCATCAAGAGAGAATTTCTAGCACCAGGCACAGCGCCTTTGATGTAGAGTAAATTCTTTTCTAAATCGACATCGATCAATTCTAAATTTTTGATAGTAATCCTATCACCGCCCATGCGTCCAGCCATGCGAGTACCTTTGAAAACATGCTGTACACCACCGGCACCGATAGAACCAGGCATGCGCAATTGATCTTTGTGTCCATGGGTAGCTGGAGAGCCATGAAAACCATGACGCCTCACCACACCTTGGAAACCTTTTCCTTTGGAAATGGCGGCTACATCCAAATAATCTCCGGCTTGAAAACTACTCACATCAATCATTTTGCCGCGCTCAAAAGCACTGCTTTGATCAACACGAAATTCTCGCACATGGCGAAAATTGTCCAAACCTTTGAAATGTCCTGCCAGCGGTTTATTCAGCTTCTTTTTGAAGCCAAAACCAACCTGAACGGCTTGATATCCATCATTGTCCTCGTTTTTGACTTGAGTAACCGCGCAAGGACCAGCCTCGACGACAGTTACCGGTACCCAAGTACCATCAGCCAAAAATCTTTGGGTCATGTGTAACTTTTTTCCTAAAATAAACTTGGCCATATCTATAAATTAATTAAAAATCGCGACTTTATCTTTAAAAATACTTATTTTTAAGGACAAAATCGCGATGGCTAAACCCTCAAACTTTAAGAGCTTAACGCAACTTTTCAAATTTTTTTTAAATTAAATTTGGCGATTTTTCCCTAAAACGTTTTTATCCCGGTCATCACACTTCCCAAAAAATGGGGTTATGACAACAGATAAATACATTTTTATTTTTATCTTTCGTCTCTGACGAAAAAATTACATTTTAATTTCAATATCTACACCAGCTGGCAAATTGAGATTCATCAAAGAATCAACAGTTTGAGGAGTAGGATTTACAATATCCAACATTCTTTTGTGCACACGCATCTCGTATTGATCACGAGCATCCTTGTGGACAAAAGTGGATCGCAAAACTGTAAATTTCTTTTTTTCAGTAGGCAGTGGAATCGGGCCAATAACCTTGGCGCCAGTACGATCAACTGTATCAATGATAGTCTTGGTGGACTGATCAATAATCTTATGATCAAAAGCGCGAATCTTTATGCGGATTCTGGATTGACTTTCATCTTTGACTTCTTTGGCTTGCATGGAATTGAAATGGTTTTTAATTACTTAATGTTCGAGTTTTTATATTTTAACCACCCCAGCCCCTCGCGAGGGGCTGGGGGGATAAAATTATTTTATAATCTTGGTAACGGCACCAGCACCAACAGTGTGGCCACCTTCGCGAATAGCGAATTTGGAATTTTGTTCCAAAGCTACTGGGTGAATTAATTTGATATGCAAAGTAGCAGTATCACCAGGCATAATCATCTCAGTACCTTCTGGTAAAATAATCTCACCAGTCACATCAGTAGTGCGGATATAAAACTGTGGTTTGTAGCCTTTGAAAAATGGAGTGTGTCTACCACCTTCGTCTTTGCTCAAGATATAAATCTGGGCTTCAAACTCAGTGTGAGGAGTGATGGAACCTGGCTTGGCCAAAACTTGACCTCTCTCTACTTGGTCTTTTTTGGTACCGCGTAGCAATAAACCAGCGTTGTCACCGGCACGACCTTCATTCAACTGTTTATTAAACATCTCAATACCAGTCACTACTGTTTTTTGAGTGTCCAATAAACCGACGATTTCCACATCGTCATTTAGCTTGATGATACCTCTCTCAATACGACCAGTCACGACAGTGCCACGACCTTCGATGGAGAAAATATCTTCGATAGGCATCAAAAATGGTTTTTCAGTATCACGAACTGGATCTGGGATGTATTCATCCAAAGCTTTTAACAAGTCTAAAATTGGCTTGGCATCTTCGCCGCTTGGATTTTCCAAAGCTTTGATAGCAGTACCACGGATGATAGGAGTTTTGTCGCCTGGGAATTCGTATTTTTTCAAAAGATCTCTGATTTCTTCTTCTACCAAGTCAACTAACTCTGGATCATCTACTTGATCCATCTTGTTCAAGAAAACAACAATGTAAGGCACACCAACTTGGCGAGCCAACAAGATGTGTTCTCTGGTCTGAGGCATAGGGCCGTCAGCAGCTGAAACAACTAAAATAGCACCGTCCATTTGAGCAGCACCAGTGATCATGTTTTTCACATAGTCAGCGTGTCCTGGACAATCGACGTGAGCATAATGTCTCTTTTCAGATTCATACTCAACGTGAGCAGTAGCAATGGTAATACCACGCTCGCGCTCTTCTGGAGCATTGTCGATCTGGTCGACATTTTTGGTTTGAGCAACACCACCACTAGCGCTAATGACTTTGAGCATAGCGGCTGTTAAAGTGGTTTTGCCGTGGTCAACGTGGCCGATAGTACCGACATTGACGTGTGTTTTTGTGCGTTGAAATTCTGCCATCTTTTTAATCTCCTTTGATAGCACCCTGATAGCATTTATTTAGATAAAGCATCTTGGGTTTTGTGAACCATCTATCTTTAAATTTATTGATTAATTATTAATAATATTTATATGTAAAACAGAAAAGATTATAGCAAAGAATTATAGTTTTGGCAAGGGGATAAGCTAAAGCTCTGTTTTTTGGGATATTTTTGCTAATTTTAGCCAA
>CAYUER010000010.1:23961-27657 GCA_964443785.1 uncultured Gammaproteobacteria bacterium | reverse complement strand
GCCTTTATCCGCGTTTTCATGCCTATATCCGTTCAGAAGCTGGGCGTTTGATTATTGATTTGCATCTTGACCAAAAAAAAGTTTCTTATGCTGGTCAAAAAGCACATAGCGGTGAATATGGGGGAGAATTATTAGTTCAAGAAAAAATAAGAATAGAAAAATTTATAGAGAATAAATAATATGAAGCAATCAAAATTATTTGGCAAAACAAGAAAAGATATCAATCAAGATGAAAAAAGTATCAATGCTGAATTACTAGTGAAAGCTGGTTTTGTAGAAAAACAAATGGCTGGGGTTTATGATTATCTGCCATTAGGTTTAAAAGTTTTTAGAAAAATTGAAAACGTCATTCGTGAAGAGATGGATGCAATCGACGGTCAAGAGATATTGATGCCAGCTTTACAATCTAAAGAGCTTTGGCAAAAAACTGGTCGTTGGCAGGACTTAGAGTCAATCATGTATCAATTCAAAGATCATCATGGTAGTGAGGTTGGTTTGGGCACAACCCATGAAGAGGTGGTTACAGATATTGTCAAAAAAAATATAAATTCTTATAAAGATTTGCCAATTTACTTATATCAGATTCAAACTAAATTTAGAGATGAAAAAAGAGCTAAATCTGGCTTGCTGCGCGGCAGGGAGTTTTCTATGAAAGATTTATATAGTTTTCATACAGATGAAAAAGATTTAGATAGATATTATGCCATAGCCCATGAGGCCTATTTAAAAATATTTAAGCGTTTAGGATTAGATGCTTTTTCAGTGGAAGCTTCTGGTGGAGCAATGAGTCAACAATTTTCTCATGAGTTTATGGTTATTACTGAAGCGGGAGAAGATTTGACAATTTTGTGTCAGAAATGTAGTTGGGCGCAAAATACAGAAATAACTAAATTAAAAGAGGGTGATAAATGTCCTGAGTGTGGTAATAAATTAAAAATTTTTAAAACTGTAGAGGCTGGTAATATTTTTCGCTTGGGCACAAAATATTCAGGGTCATTAGATTTGAACTATGTTGATGAAAATGGCAAAAAAAATCCTGTATACATGGGGTCTTATGGTATTGGCTTGGGTCGTATAATGGGTACAGTTGTCGAAGCATCTCATGATAAAGATGGTATTATTTGGACAAAAAATACCACACCTTTTCATGTGCATTTGTTAGCCTTATCAAAAGATGATAAAAAAATAAAAGAAGCAGAGAGCATCTACTCGGAATTAAATAAAATTGGTTTAACTGTTTTATATGATGATCGTGATATTTCTTTGGCCAAAAAATTTAAAGATGCAGATTTAATTGGTATTTGCTGGCAGTTAATTATTGGTGATAAACAAGATAAGTTAGAATTAATAGATAGAAAAACACATACATCAAAAATATTAGATAAAACAGAAGTAATTAACATTATAAAAGAATTTTACAATGTTTAAAAAAATATTTCGCAGATTTTCAAAAGATATGGGTATTGATCTAGGTACTTCTAGTACTTTGGTGTATGTCAAAGAACAAGGTATAGTGATCAATGAGCCGAGTGTGGTGGCGATCAATAATCGTACAGAAAAAATAATTGCTGTCGGCGAAGATGCCAAAACTATGTTGGGTAAAACTCCTCAACATATCACAGTGACCAAGCCTATGGTTGATGGTGTGATTTCTGATTTTGAGGTGACTGAAAAAATGATCAAATATTTTATCGAAAAAGTGCACCGTGAATCTATGACTTTTGTGCCTCGTCCACGAGTGGTGATTGCCATACCTTTGGATGTGACAGAAGTAGAAAAAAAAGCCGTAGAAGATGCGGTCTTAAGAGCTGGTGCTTCAGAAGTTTGGCTGATAGAGGAGCCAATGGCTGCTGCTATTGGCGCTGGTCTGCCTATCCAGGAAGCCAACGGTAGCATGGTAGTCGACTTGGGTGGTGGTACCACTGAGATTGCGGTCATATCTTTGTCTGGGATTGTCTCTTGGAAATCTTTGAAATTAGCGGGTGATAAGCTGGACGAAGCTATTATTCAGTATGCGAGGGATAAATTTAATCTATTATTAGGCCAAAGAACAGCTGAGCGTATCAAGATTCAGATTGGTTCAGTATTGCCACTGAATCAGCCCCTAGAAGCAGTGATGCGCGGCCGTGATTTGATCACTGGCTTGCCTAAGGAGATACACATCACTGATTCCAATGTGCGTGAAGCTATCATCAAGCCGATCAGAATCATTGTCGATAGCATCAAGGCTACTATTGAAAGTTCACCGCCAGAATTGGTTTCTGACTTGTATGAAAAAGGCATGGTCTTGACTGGTGGTGGTGCTTTGATTCGTGGCTTGGATGAGCTGATTTCCAAGGAGACCAAAATGCCAGTGTATATCACTGATGAGCCATTGACTGCAGTAGTCAGGGGAGCGGGCAAGATTTTGGATGACTTGGAAAATCTCAAAGAAGTTTTGTTGCCCCCGACCAAGGATTTGGGAGTAGGTTAATATGCTGAAGCTTAATTTAAAAATTTTTATTTTATCTTTGTTGGCCATTTTTCTTTTCGTGTTATTGAAGAATGGCCAGATTTTTGATTTTGGTGTTTTGGTGAGAGGTATTTTTATACCAAAAGAGTCGGCCAATAGACTACTCGCTCCGATGGACAATTTGCAAGCAGAGTATCAAAAATTATTGGTTGACAATGCCAAGCTGCAGACCCTTAAGTCAGAAAATGAGCAGTTACGTGCTTTGCTGAATTTTCGTGATCAAAAAAATTATAATTTTGAAGTGGCTAATATTTTGAGCAGAGACGCAGTCAACAATAATTTGATTTTAATCAGCGCTGGTGCCAATGACGGTGTATCCTTTGGTCAGGCTGTAGTCGTCAATGACGGCATCCTTGTTGGCAAGGTATCGGCAGTCAATCCTGATTCAGCAGTAGTGCGCTTGATTATCGATAATGCCAGTAAGATTGCTGTGCGTGTTGGCGAGGAGCAGAGTGTTTCTGGGGTTTTGACTGGCTCTTTGGGTTTGGGTATGAATTTGAGCTATATTCCCCAAGCTCAAGATATCAAAAAAAATGATTTGGTTTATACTTCGGATTTCAATCCTGATGTCAGAGGCGGTCTAGTAGTCGGACGCATTGGTGAAGTCAGTGCCAAAGAAGAGGATCTTTTTAAGGTAGCGACCGTCGAATCAATGGTAGATTTGAACAGTCTGACACAAGTGGCAGTAATCAAATAATATGAGATATGTTGCTTCATTGGTATTATTTTTGCTATCCCTATATTTTCATATTATTTTTAATTTTTATGGGGGTACTTGGCAGTATATTCAGCCTTTTTTGATTAGTTTACTTTTGCTTTATTTCAATATCAAGGAATTATGGCTAGCCTATGCTTATGCTTTTTTGGCCGGCTTGGTCATTGATTCTATGTCGGCTATTTTTGGTTTTCATGCCATTGTTTTTATTTCTATTATTTTTATTCTCAAAAATTTACAATTATCCACTTTTACTTCAAAAAATATTTTTACAGTTTTGTGGTTGAGCTTTTTTTCTTTTGTTTTTTATTGGCTCTTGGTTTTTGTGGGTCATAATATTTTCGAACTAGCTAGTTATTTTGTTGATAGTAGCCAAATTACTAGTATTTTAAAGGGTGTCATTTTCAATGTGTTGACTTTGATATTTTTTCATGTCTGGCATTTTAATTTTTGGGTCAAAAAACATGAG
>CAYUER010000010.1:15666-23861 GCA_964443785.1 uncultured Gammaproteobacteria bacterium | reverse complement strand
TGAGAAACAATCCTTTTAAAATTCAAGAAGGACAAATTAAAGACTCTAAAGTCAAAGATTTTTTTGTAGATAAAAAAATCGGCGATTATTTAAATTTTGAATTTGTTTCGCGGAGTCAAAATCTTGGTAAGGCGGTCAGTGATGCTAAAATCCAAAAAACTCTAATTATTTTTTTTATTTTTATTGGTATTTTGTTGCTGAGAGCTTCCTATCTTCAGATTGTCAGGGGTAGTCATTATCGTGATATTGCTGAGGGCAATAGAATCAGGACCGACATCATCACAGCCAACCGTGGTTTGATTTATGATCGTTTTGGTAATTTATTGGTCAGAAATATATCTTATTTCTTTTTGTATATTGATAAAGCTGTATGGGACAAGGTGCCCGAGCAACAGGCGGAGATAGCGGATTTGGTGACTAAGACCATAGCTTTGGAAGATGGTGAGTTTGAAAAAAGATTAAATTCTTCTGCGCAAGGTGACAAGGTTTTGATCTATGAAAATGTTCCCTATGAAAAAGCTATTGCTTTGATGGTGGTCAATGATAAATATCCAGCTTTGCGTATTTCTTTTGAGCCTAGGCGTCAGTATCTATCTAGTGGTCAGTTTTCGCATGTTTTGGGTTATTTGGGGGTAGTCAGTGAAAAAGATTTGCTAGCCAACCCAAACTATACCTACAATGACCGCATCGGTCGTACTGGTATCGAGGCTATTTATGAAAAAGAGTTAAAAGGTGTTAATGGCAAGCGTCAAGCCGAGGTTGATGCTTTGTTTAATGAAAAAAATCTCGTTTCCTATGTTGAGCCAGTGCCTGGTCATGATATTGTGTTGACCATTGACGCCAAAGCGCAAGCCAAGCTAGCTGAGGTGATGGAAAATAATGCTCAGCGTACGGGTAAAAATAAAATGGCAGCTGTAGTGCTAGACCCTAGCGATGGTTCAGTGATTGCCATGAATAGTTTGCCATTTTATGATAATAATATTTTTACTAGCATTTTGGACAATGATGCCTACGCCAAGATCATCCAAGATCCTGATACGCCTTTGCTCAATCGGGCGGTCAGTGGTGAATATCCCATGGGCTCAGTGTTCAAGCTGGTCATGGGTGCGGCTGCTTTGCAAGAAAAAATTATCAATGATCGTTTTTCAGTTTTGAGTACGGGTGGTGTCAATGTTGGTGGTAATTTTTTTCCTGATTGGCGTCCTGCTGGTCATGGCCAGACCAATATTTATTGGGCGATTGCTGATTCTGTGAATACATTTTTTTACTCTATTGGTGGTGGCAACAATCAATGGATCAATGAAGGTCTAGGTGTAGATAAAATTATTGATTATGCTAAAAAATTTGGATTGGGTAATAAAACAGGCATAGATTTGCCCTCAGAAATGTCTGGTTTTTTACCTAGTAAAAAATGGAAAGAAGACAACATGAAAGAACGCTGGTATTTAGGTGACACCTACAACCTTTCCATTGGCCAGGGTTATCTTTTGTCGACACCAATGCAGGCGGCCTACTTGGTGTCATATTTTGCTAATCATGGTAAAGTTTTTGTGCCGCATATCATCAAAGAAGTCAAATCCAAAGAGAATATACTTGCCTATGAGCCAAAAGTGGCTTTGACTAATGTAGTAGATTCTGCTAATTTAGAGATAATTCGCAAGGCTCTCAGAGAGACGGTAGTCAGTGGCACTGCCCAAAGTTTGCAGTCGGTTTCTGTAGAAGTAGCCGGTAAAACCGGTACGGCTCAGTTTAATCGTAATAAAACTCCGCATTCTTGGTTTGTGTCTTTTGCTCCTTATAATGAGCCAAAAGTGGCTATGGCAGTCATTGTCGAAGAGGGCGGAGATACTGGTCTGGCTGTCACTGTCACTAGACAGTTTATGGAGTGGTATTTTTCGCAATAGTTTGTTAAGATAAAGATATATAAATAATAAAAAATAATAATTTATGGACGACAAGAAAGTATTTACCCAAGAAGGCTTAGATAATCTCAAGCGGGAGCTTGATGAGCTCAAAAATATCAAGCGCAAAGAAGTAGCTGATCGTATTAAGTCAGCGAAAGAGTTTGGTGATTTGTCTGAAAATGCTGAATATCAAGAAGCCAAAGAACAGCAAGCCTACATAGAGGGTCGCATCATGCAGCTTGATAATCTCATCAAGACTGGTGTCGTGGCTGTCAGCGGTGGCGACAAGCATTATGTTGGTATTGGTTCTCAGGTGGAAGTAGAAAAAGATGGACAGAAAATGAGCTTTACTATTGTCGGTAGCACTGAAGCTGATCCAGTAAATAAAAAAATATCCCATGAATCTCCCTTGGGCCAAGCTTTGATCAATCACAAGGTAGATGACGAAGTGGAAGTAAAATTACCAAATGGTATAGCTAAATATAAAATATTGTTGATTAAATGATTTTTGTCAAAAAAATTGGAATAGATTTGGGTACTACTTACACTTTGGTTTATGTACCAAAAAGGGGCATTGTGATCAATGAGCCTAGTGTTGTTGCTATTTCAGTTTTTGATAAAAAAGTTTTAGCAGTCGGTGATGAAGCCAAGGAAATGATTGGTCGTACTCCTGATTCTATTATTGCGGCTAGGCCTTTGAAAAATGGCGTGATTGCTGACTACAAGACGACCGAGAGCATGTTGCGTTATTTTATCAACAAGGCAGTCGGTGGTATGAAAATGTTTAGACCAGAGGTCATGATTGCCGTGCCTGCAGGTATCACCTCGACTGAGCGTCGAGCGGTGATTGATGCGACATTAGCGGCTGGTGCCAAAGCAGCCTACATCATCAAAGAGCCGATTGCAGCAGCTATTGGTGCTGATATTCCGATTGGCTCTGCTTCTGGACACATGATTGTAGATATGGGTGGTGGTACTAGTGAGATTGCGGTCATATCTTTGGGGGGTATTGTGGCCAATACTTCGGTCAGGATCGGCGGCAACAAATATGATGCGGCCATAGGTGACTATATTAAGAAAAAATACAACATGGCCATAGGCGAGAGGACAGCTGAAGAGATTAAGATCAAGATTGGCTCAGCTCAGTATCTGCCAAAAGGTGAAAAATTATACATGGATGTCAAAGGGCGCGATATGCTCACTGGTTTGCCGCGTACTCTATCGGTCAACTCTGATGATGTGACAGAGGCTTTGCAAAATGAATTGCAGGGTCTGATCACAGCTGTCAAATCTGTGCTTTATCATACACCGCCAGAGCTATCAGCTGATATCATGGACAAAGGCATGGTCCTGTCAGGTGGCACTTCTTTGCTTCGCAATATGGATAAATTGTTGGCCCAAGCCACGGGTGTGCCAGCCTATGTGGCTGAAGATTCTTTGCTTTGTGTGGCGCGTGGCACTGGCATAGCTCTAGAGAATCTAGAGTCATACAAGCGTAGTATTTTATCTGCCAAATAATATGATCATTGGTCTAGAGGCTACTCGTGCCAACAAAAAACATAAAACTGGGACAGAGTGGTATGCTTGGCATATGATCCAGGAGTTCAAAAAAATCAACACTCCCCATAAGTTTGTTCTATATTATAATCAAGAATTAGAGTCAGCGCTTAGTACTAGTGCTGATAGTTTTATTTTTAAGCGCTTAAATTGGCCATTGAAAAAATTGTGGACCCATTTACGATTGGGTTGGGAGTTATTATTCAGGCCAGTTGATATTTTTTTTGCCACCAATGCTATACCATTTTTTCATCGGGGTAAGATGGCACTGACTGTGCATGATTTGGGTTTTATGCGCAATCCTGAGCTTTATCATCCTTTGGCCCGGATTTATCATCGACTATCTCATTATTTTGGTATTAGGCAGGCTGATAAGATCTTGGTGCCATCAGAAGCCACCAAAAAAGATGTCTTGCATTATTTTCCTCAGGCTGCCAATAAAATAAAAGTAGTTTATCTTGGTTTTGATGATCAGCAGTTTCAAGTTTTGTCAGAGAATGAAAAAGAGGAAATTATAAATAAATTTGATTTGCCAGCTAATTTTATTTTGTATATCGGTCGTCTGGAGACCAAGAAAAATATTCAAAATCTTTTGCGTGCCTACAAAATGTCTGACAAGCGCTGGCCTCTAGTACTAGCAGGTTCTGCTGGTCGCTATGGTATTGATGAGATAAATGCTTTGGCTAATGATCCAAGTATCAAATCTAATGTCTTTATTTTGGGCTATGTGAGCCAAAAAGATTATGTGCGCCTGATGGGTGCTGCTAGTGCTTTTGTATTTCCTAGTAAGTTTGAAGGCTTTGGTATTCCGCTTCTAGAGGCCATGGCTTGCGGTGTGCCCATCATCTGTTCTGACTTGCCTGTGCTTCACGAAGTAGCCGGCGAGTGCGCTATATATTTTGATCCGCACAAGCCTGAAAATATTGCTCAAGCTATTAATCAAATTACTAGTGATGAAAATTTAGCTAAACAACTCAGCAATGCTGGTCTGGCTCGGGTCAAGAGATTTTCTTGGGCTAAGTGTGCGAGGGAGAGCTTGGAGTATATTGGTGAGAAAAATTAATTTAATTATTTAATTAATCAAATGAATAAGGTAGCTGAAAATTTTAATAAAATTATCATAAAATTACCCCAATTAATTTCTGTATTGTCAGTACTAAACTCAACTGATATAAAATATGGTCTTTATGCTGGCTCACATGTAGCAATTTTAAGCTCAAATCGTATACCCACGGATGTTGATTTTTTAGTGGCAGATGAAGATTTTTCTAAATTAAAAATTCTTTTTCCTTTTGCTCAATTTAAAGATTCTGAAAATGCAAAATTTCTTTATGTTGATGAAAATCATAAAATTGAATTCATGTCTTTTGCGGATGTAGATATTAATGGATCTCATTATAATTTTCGTTTGAGTGATTTGGTCTGGGAAAATTCTAGCTTGCTATCAGGAGATAATTTTAAGGTACGTATTTTAAATGAAGTGGATACAATCTTGTTAAAAGCCATGCTTCAAAGAGGAAAAGAATTAGGTAAACATGATTTAGAGGATATTGAAGCTATTTTACGAACTAAAACTATCAATAAAGAATATTTAAGTCAGAGGCTAGTAGAGGTGAGACAAGATGAAAGATTGCTCAGTGTATTAGCGAAGTTTAAACTTGTATAAAATTCTTATCGATACTGGGATAAATAGTTGACAAAAATTAACTTTTATTGTATTATATTGTGGTCTAAATAATCCAGATGATCGCCGTCCTGCTTGCAGGAGGGAGGAAAGTCCGAACACCATTGGCCCCGAGCATTGTCGAGGGGCGGGTAGTTGATAACGTCAACTGGCTCTAGAGTGATCTAGAGTCAAGACAAGTGCAACAGAAAATATTCCTTTATCCATAGCTTCGGTTATGGATGATAAGGGTGAAATTGTCAGATAATCAGCTGACACGTTAGCTTGGTGACAAGCTAAATGAGGTAAACTCTACTCGGTGAAAGGTTAAATAGGCCCTGAGAGAAATCAAGGGGCGGGTAAACCGCTTGAGCCCATGAGCAATCATGGACCTAGATAGATGATCGTCACTCCGCTTGCGGAGTACAGAATTCGGCTTATAAGATTGTTTAGACTTTTAAAAAATGGTTATTACTCAATATCCATTTTTTTAATAGTAAATTATACTATTATTCTGGGTTTACTATTTTGCCTAATCTTGTTATTATAAAGTAAGTAAAAACTATGAAAAAAGCCGATTTTATTATAAATATCGCTTTAGTGCCGATTGATTATCTGACGGTTGTTTTGGCCGCTATTTCTGCTTATTATATTCGTTTTTCCGCTGGTATCATTCAGATTCGTCCAGCCAATTTTGAATTAATTTTTTCTGAGTATTTTCATATTATTTTGCAAATTGGTCTCTTGGCGATTTTAGTCTTTGCACTCAGTGGCTTTTACACTATGCGTTCCAAAAAAATAGCTAGTGAATTACCGCGGATTATTTCTGGTGTTTCTACCACGGTAATTTTTTTGATTTTAGCTATTTTTTTTCAAAGAGAGTTATTTTCTTCTAGATTTATTATTATCACCGCTTGGGTGCTAGCTATTGTATATTTACTTTTGGTGAGGATCATTGTGATATTAGCTAAAAATTATTTCCTACAAAAAGGATATGGTTTATCACCAGTGATTATTATTGGTCAAACGACTGATACTAGTTTGATTGTCCAAGCCTACAATACCAACAAAAACCTCGGCTACAAAGTCATTGCTCAGTACAACAATCTAGCGCAGCTTAAGGATTTGGGTGACTACAAAGCTTTGATCAAAGAAAAAAAGATTGAATATATTATTCAGACGGATTCTAGTATGAACAAAGATGAAGCTCTGGATTTATTGACCTTTTGCCAAGAGCATCATATTACTCTCAAATATGTTGCTAATTTATTCCAAGCTCAGAGCTTGAATCTAGAGCTCAATAGTATTTTGGGTTTGCCTTTGATTGAGATCAAGGGCACCCCTTTGGATGGTTGGCGCCGAGTATACAAAAGATTTTTTGATCTTTGTTTAGCTGTATTTCTTATTATCATTTTGTCTCCACTTTTATTAGTTATTGCCTTGGGAGTTGTTTTTACTTCAGCTGGTCCAGTGATGGTTCAGCTCAAGCGAGTGGGTCAAAAGGGAAAAATATTCAAAATGTATAAATTCCGCTCCATGGTCAAAGATGCTCATCTATTGAAAAATGAAATGAAAAATATGAATGAGCGCAGTGACGGGCCTTTGTTTAAGATGAAAAATGATCCACGAGTCACTACTTTTGGTAAATTTTTACGCCAGACGAGCTTAGATGAATTACCGCAGCTTTTCAATGTTTTGGCTGGACAGATGAGCTTGGTCGGACCTCGTCCTCATGAGCCAGAAGAAGTTTCTGAATACCAGCGTGGTTATCGCAAATTATTGACTATCAAGCCAGGTATTACCGGCATGGCCCAAGTTTCTGGTAGGTCAAATTTACTTTTCAGTGAAGAAGCAAAACTAGATATTTTCTATATTGAAAATTGGTCAATATTATTGGATTTGATTATTTTATTAAAAACACCGAGAGCACTTTTTAAAAAAGATGAAGCCTGCTAATCAAATTCAAAAAAAAATTACTTTAGCTCACGATCATTTGTTTCAAGTTGGTGGAGCGGAAAGAGTTTTGGCTAATCTGTCGACTATTTTTCCTTCGGCTTTTATTTATACTTTGATCAATATCAGTCAAATCACCAAAGATTTATTACCCCAAAATCGTATTATCAGCTCAGCTTTGCAGAGAGTCCCATTTAAGAAAAGTTTTTTTAAATATTGCTTGCCTTTGATGCCAAAAATTTGGGAAAAAACTAAAGTAAGCGATACAGATGTATTGATTAGCTCTTGCTCAGGCTTGGTCAAAGGTATCAGCAAAGATCCTAGTGTCAAGCATATTTGCTATTGTTATGCTCCGACTAGATATCTTTGGGCCGACAAAGAAGAGTATCTGGATAATTTACCAGAAGGCAGGTTGTTGAAAATATTGTGGCCAGAATTGTTAGATAAACTAAAAAAATGGGATTTTGATAAGGCTCAGAAGGTTGATCATTTTATCACTATTTCCAAACATATTGCCCATAAGATCGAGCAGCAGTATCATCGCCAAGCACAGATAATTTATCCGCCTATCAAAGTCGATGATTTTCAAATTTCTGATGAGGTAGAGGATTATTATTTGATTGTTAGTCGTTTGCGTCCATACAAAAGAGTAGATTTGGCTGTCAAAGCTTTTAATAATCTCAAATTACCTCTCAAAATTATTGGCTCTGGTTCAGAGTTAAAAAAATTAAAAAAAATAGCTCACAGTAATATTGAATTTTTAGGTGAATTATCCGATCAAAAAAGAAATTATTATTTATCTCGTTGTCGCGCTTTTATTTATCCGCAGATTGAAGATTTTGGTATTAGTGCGCTGGAAGCCATGGCCTCTGGTCGTCCAGTCATTGCCCTGCGAGCAGGCGGTGCCTTGGAGACTGTGACAGAGGGTGTTTCGGGAGTCTTTTTTGATGAACAAACTTGGGAGTCATTGGCTCATTGCATTTTACGTTTTGATCATCAAGCTTTTGATCCAGTAGCTGTGCGCGCAACGGTCAATCGATTTGACGAAAAGATTTTTGAACAAAAATTTATCGAGTATATCAATAATTTATAATCATCTAAATTTTTAAGCGGATGAA
>CAYUER010000010.1:2320-15566 GCA_964443785.1 uncultured Gammaproteobacteria bacterium | reverse complement strand
CGGATGAAAATTGCGGTTGATGTCAGATCTTTAAGCGGTAAAAACTTGACCGGAGTTGGTCACTATCTTTATAATTCTTTAAATAATTTAATAGCCCAAGATCAAAATGTCATTTGGTATTTGGTGAATTCTGGTTGGAAAAAAAAATCACTGGACCTACCCACAGGATCAAATATTTTTGTAAAAAATTTAAAAATTCCAAATAAGATAATCAACACAGCCGGCTTATTGTCCTTTGGGCCGTCTATTGATGATGTCTTGGACAAAGATATTGATTTGCTGTGGTTGCCAAACATAAATTTTTTTTATAAAAAGAAAAATATTCCTTTTATTTTGACTATTCATGATTTATCTTTTTTGCATAGTCATTCTTTTTATTCTTTCAAAAGAAAAATTTGGCATCGTTTATTAGGAGTCAAAAAATTGATCGAACAAGCCAAGGCTTTGGTAGTAGTTTCAGAAAATACCAAGCGAGACATTATTAGATTTTTTTCTATTGCCGAGGATAAAATATTCGTAGTCTATCCAGGGGTTGATTATCAAAAATTAAGTACGGACGAAGCTAAAAAAATTACAGCCCATCTTGCTTTACCGGAAAAATATTTTTTGTTTGTCGGTACCTTGGAGCCACGCAAAAATGTCTCTGGTCTGATCAAGGCTTTTGATCTCTTGCATGAGCAATATCCAGATTTTGAGCTAGTCTTGGTTGGTGGTAGGGGCTGGATGTACAAAGGTTTATTAAGAGAGATAAGCCGTAGAAAATATGTCAGATATTTGGGCTACCAAAAAAATCCTATCAAAGATGCTATTTATAAATTAAGCTATGCTTTTATTTGGCCTTCTTTTTATGAGGGATTTGGTTTTCCGCCTTTGGAGGCTATGGCCCACAAAAAGCCAGTAATTTCTAGCTACAAGACATCTTTACCAGAAATATTGCGTCAGCACGCTATTTATATCGACCCTTATAATATCTCTGATATGTTTAGGGCGATGAAGATGCTGGTAGAGGATAGGCATTTATATTTATCAATGATTACAACTAATGCAGAAATTTTGAATTGGGAAAAACAAAGTCAAGATATTTTGGCTATTTTTAAAAAAGTGATTGAAAAAAATAAATCAGATGAAAATAGTTTTAGATTTTAGAATTTTTGGACCTAGGCGTGGAGGTTTGGGTCGTTATAATCAAAAATTGTTGGAATATTTAACCAAGCTAGATTCCTCAAATGAGTATGTTGTTTTATTGTATGAGCAAGAATTAGCATTGGATTTACCCAAAAATTTTAGCGTCAAAGTAGTAAAATATCGCTGGTATACTTTGGCAGAGCAGCTTTTTTTGCCAGTTATTTTGTACAGACTAAAAGCAGATTTGGTTCATTTTCCTCATTTCAATGTGCCGATTCTTTATCGTGGTAAATACATCATCACGATTCATGACTTGATAATGTCTCGTTTTCCAAGTATTCGCACTAGCACATTAAATCGAGCTTTATTTTTGATCAAAAGAATAGCTTATTATTTGACTATCAAAAATGCTATTCATAAGGCTACTAAAATCATTGCTGTTTCCGAATTTACCAAGCAGGATATTGTCAAATATTTTAAACTCAAGCAAGAAAGAGCTCAAGCCATTACCGTCATTTATGAGGGTGTAGCGGCTTCTGCTATGGGCAAATCAATAGAGGTAAAATTGCCAGAGAAATTTTTTCTCTATGTTGGCGTAGCTTATCCTCACAAAAATTTGCAATTTTTAGTCGATAGTTTTGCTACTTTTATTGGGGCTTATCCTGATTATTATTTAATCTTGATTGGTAGTAGAAATTATTTTTATAATCAATTAGAAAATTATATTTCTACCAAGCACGCTAGTTTGAAATCAAAGATTATATACAAAGGTTTTGTACCTGATGAAGAGCTCGGCTCCTACTTTGAAAAAGCTCAAGCATTTATTTTTCCTTCTCTGTACGAAGGCTTTGGCTTGCCACCCCTAGAGGCTATGCAGCTTGGCACAGCAGTCGTCTCTAGTCGTAGTAGCTGTTTACCAGAAATATTGCAAGATGCAGCTTTATTTTTTGACCCAACTAATAAACAAGATTTAGTCAATAAACTAGAAATTATCGTCAAAAATCAAGAGCTAAAAAATAAGTTGATAAGTCGTGGTCAGGATTTGGTGAAAAAATATAGTTGGGAAGAGATGGTCAAAAACATTATAAAAATTTATGCTGAAAAATAAAAAATTATTCAGCCTCTTGATTCAATATTATCCCTATATTTTGCTTGTTATTTTCAGTACTTTAGCTTTTTTATTTATTTATGGTGAATTATTAGATTTTAGCTACGATGCTTGGCTTTTGACCGCTGGTCCAGATCAGATTCAGTACTACACTGGTTGGTTGCTTTATCGACAGGCTGATTGGTCTTGGCCTGTGGGCTTGATGAATAATTATGCCTATCCGAGTTCGATAGCTATTAGCTACACCGACTCAATACCATTGCTAGCTATTTTATTTAAAATTTTTAGAGATTTTTTACCAAGTGTTTTTCAGTATACTGGCCTTTGGCTTTTATTGTGTTTTATTTTGCAAGGCATTTTTGCTTATTTATTGTTAGAATTTTTCTTACACAAAAAAATATTATCACTCTTGGGCAGTATTTTTTTTATTTTGAGCCCTATTATGCTTTTTAGGATGGGTGGACATTTTGCCTTATCTGCTCATTGGTTGATTTTGGCAGCTTGGTTTTTATTTTTTTCACAGTCATTTTTAGCTTGGAAGAGCTGGTTATTTTTATTAGCTATAGCTATATTGGTACACCCTTATTTATTTTTGATGGTACTTTTTATAGCCTTGGCCAAAGTTTTTGATTTATTCTTGATCAAAAAAACACTTAATTATAAAATTTTTTTGGCTTATATTTTTGGTATAAGTAGTCTGTCTATTTTTTTGGCTTATGCCTTAGGCTTGTTTCAGATAGAGCAGAGCACTGCCGCTGGTTATGGTGATTTTTCATTGAATCTCAATGCTTTGATCAATCCATTGACTTGGTCTAGCATTTTGGGTGACAGACAAATTATGTTTTATCAAGCAGAGGGCTTTAGCTATCTTGGCTTTGGTGTGATTCTGCTATTATTTTTTGCAGTCTTCATTTGGCTCACAGCCAAAAATAAAAGGCAATTTTTAAAAAATAATTTATTTTTGCTATTATTTTGTTTATTTTTAACTTTGTTAGCCTTGAGCCATATCTGGACTTGGGATGAGCAAATTTTATTTAAAATTGCCTGGCCTAGCTATATTATTGATAATGTTTTTGGTATTTTTCGATCATCGGGTAGATTGTTTTGGCCGGTTTATTATTTGTTGTTGCTAGTTGCGATTTTATCTGTCAAAAAAATTCATATTTATAAAAGTATAATTATTTTGTCCTTAGCTTTGGGTATACAGATTTATGATTTGAGTGCCAAAGTCACAGCAAGGGGGGCAGAATATAGTAATAAAATTTATACACGGCCAGTGCAGACGCAGATTGAGGCTTTGTTGCCAAATTATCAACACTTAGTTTTTTTGCCAGTGATCAATCATAGATATTTTCCTTACTTTGTAGAGCTAGCAGTGCAAAACAAGCTCACAGTCAATGATGGCTATTTTGCTCGGGAACCTCGCAATCTTTTAAGTAATAAAAACATGGCCATCGAAAGATTAAAAAATGGCCACTTAGACCAAGATACTGTTTATATTATTTCTAGAGATTTAGAAATTTTATCAGCCCAAGTTGATCGAGAAAAAAATTTAGTGATTAATTTTGATAATAATCTTTTGATTTTTCCTGGCGCCAAATAAATTTGGTGTTTTTGGACATTTTTGTTATAATATCTCATATGCAATCGGACCAAAACCGATTAATAGACAATCAATCAGACCAAGCCAAAATCAAGCAGGAGATTTTAGCCGAGCTTGATAGTTTTTTGTTAGAAAATAATCATTCCAATGCACAGCCAGAGTCCAGTATTGATTTGGCGCGGGTCAAAGCTTTGAGAGAGTTGGATCGCCTGATCAAGCAAGATTTGAGTGCTAGTGAAATATTGACTCGTCTAAAGTCCCGTAGCTTAAATACCAGAGGTGATTCAGTTGATTCGGCTGTTAGCGATTTTTATTCCTCTGTTCATGTGGTTGACTTGCGTCATGATTACCCAGAGTCTTTACCCAAAAAAAATAAATTATTTGGTCAGTTTTTTCATAAGTCAAAAGATACAGTAGAGCAAACTAGTGTCCAAGAATTGAGCGGTGATTCTGAGGCTCTTAATTTATCAGAGCCAGAGCAATCCGCTCCGAGTGAGCTTGCGCCAGAGCCTGTGGAGCAAGTAGAGCAGGAAAATCAAGTAGAGGAGATTGAGCCAAAAAATGCTGACGAACAAAAAGAAATAAACAATGATTATCGTTTAGTTTTTAAAAAAACAGCCGTCATTGCTTTGATTACAACTTTTGTTTTACTACCCATACAAGGCATTATATTTTTTGGTCAATTGCAGGCAGACAAAGATAAATTATTGGATTATGGTCAGAGTGGTTTTTTATCTTTTCGATCTGGTATTATCAAAGCTTCTTCCAATAGCTACCATGAGGCTGATGTTGATTTTGCCAACGCTTTGGCTGATTTTGCCAACGCTAAAAATATCTTGAATAGTTATGAGGAAAAAGTATTACACCTTGCTAATAGATTGCCTTTGATTGGCGATACTATCAAGAGCGGAGAAAATCTTTTGGAAATTAGTAGTAGCTTGTCACAAGCTGCCAAGATTATCAACCAAAAAAGAGAGCAATCTATCAATTTGACTGATTATATAGTAGTACTCAATCAGCAGTTGGATGAGCTTTTGCCATTACTTGAAGATAGTAATGAAAGATTGGATAAAATAGTTGGCGTCTCTGATGAATTAAAGTCTGAATTGGCAAATTTAAAAAAAGATTTAGGGCCAATCTTAGTAAATTTAAAGGAGCTGAAAACAGTTACAGTCACTTTAGAGTCCTTATTGGGTAGCGAAAAAGAACAGCGTTATTTATTACTTTTTCAAAACAATAATGAGCTAAGAGCGGCCGGTGGTTTTATCGGTAGCTATGCTTTAGTTGATGTGCACAAAGGCCAGATAGTACAGCTGGAGATACCAAAGGGCGGCACTTATGATTTGGCGGCTGGTCAAAAAAAACAATGGCGATCGCCAGAAGCTTTGGCCATAGTGAGCTATACTTTTAATATTTGGGATGCCAATTGGTGGCCAGATTTTCCTTCTTCAGCCAAAAAAATCACCAAATTATTTTCAGAAAACAGTGGCTCATCAGTTGATGGTGTCATCTCTATCAATGCTACAGTCTTGCAAAAATTACTAGCTATTACTGGACCGATTGACTTGCCGGAGTATAATACTCAGATTACTTCAGACAATGTTATTGACATTTTACAAAATGAAATAGAGGGTAAGCGCAATGAGGCAAATCCTAAGACAATTATTTCTGATTTGGCGCCGAAAATTTTGGAAAAGATTTTTTCAGTCAATGCCAATCCAGAAACAATGTTTGGCTTGTTAGCTGAAATTTTACAAAATAAAGATTTGCAAGTTTATTCTACTGATAAAAATATCGATCAAAAAATAAGCTCTTTGGGTTGGCGAGGAGAAATGATGGATACAGATCGTGATTATTTGTGGGTTGTCAGCTCCAATATCGCTGGCGGTAAAACTGATTTGAAAATCAATCAACTCATCGAACATCAGGCGGTCATCGATGAAAATGGAGAGATTGTCGATACTCTGAAAATTACCAGGTCCAATGACGGCTCAGTAGACAATCCTTTTGCTGGCTTGGAGGGAGCCAATGTGTCTTATCTGCGTTTTTTTGTACCAGAGGGTAGCCAGCTGCTTTCCGCTAGTGGTTTTGATGAAATACCAGAATATTATTTTTCTGATAATAGCGGATATGATGTCGACCCAGATTTACTAAAAGAAGAAAGTAAATTGGTGGACAAAGAATCAAAGACAGAGATTTTTAGCAGTTTGAACCGGACAGTCTTTGCCAATTGGCAGACCTTAAAAGCAGGGGAGACCAAGACAGTGACCTTGGTTTATAAGCTACCATTTAAACTAGACTTGGGTAGTCAGATCACCAATGATTGGAAAAAAATATTTTTAGGCAATAGTCGCCATTTTGATCACTATAGTCTCCTGCTCCAATCACAAAGTGGACAGCATCAAACGATCTTTGATTCGCAAATTATTTTACCAAATGATACCAAGGTAATTTGGCAGGCAGCAAATGATGAGAATAAAATTCAGGTACAAAATCAGTATGTTTACTATAATCAGCAATTGCATAATGATCAGTATTTCGGCTTTGTGCTGACAAAATAAGTTTTATGATCAGTAGGGTGTGGCATAAATTAAATAATTCTATAGCAGGTGGGGCGTTTATTATCGCCCTTTTTTCTCTGCTCGCCAAAATTTTGGCCTTGTTTAGAGAGCGTTTAATTGCTGTCAATTTTGGTGCTAGTGAGATCTCGGATATTTATTATGCTGCTTTTCGCTTGCCAGATTTGATATTCAATACTTTGGTTTTGGGTGCTTTGACTTCAGCTTTTATTCCTATCTTTCAAAAATCTTGGCACAAAGAAAAAAAAGAAGGCTTGCAGCTAGCCAATTCCGTTATAAACTTTTTTTTATTGCTCCTTAGCTTGCTGGTTATTTTAGCCATCATCTTTGCTAGACCAATGATAGCTGTGATTACCTCTGGTTTTGCTAGCTGGCAAATTGAAGAAACAGTCGTATTATCTAGGGTTATGTTATTAGCGATTTTGTTTTTTGTTTTTTCAAATGTTTTGGGAGGAGTACTCAATGCTTGGAAAAAATTTTTTAGTTTTTCATTAGCCGCTTCTTTTTATAATTTAGGTATTATTTGTGGCATTGTATTTTTTTATCCACGCTTAGGATTGGTCGGTTTAGCTTGGGGAGTAGTCTTGGGTGCCTTGATGCATCTATTGGTTCAGTTGCCTGAGGCTTGGAAATACGGCTTTCGTTATCGTTTGGATCTGGTCATCAATCATGATTTGAAAAAAATATTACGCTTGATGATACCGCGGACTTTAGGCTTGGCTGCTGGTCAGCTGAACTTAGTTTTAGTGACTATGATGGCCTCACACTTGAGTGGTGGTAGCATTGCGGTTTTCAATCTAGCCAACAATATGCAAAGTTTACCAGTTTCTCTTTTTGCTGTTTCTTTGGCCATTGCTGTTTTCCCTACTTTTTCTCAGGCCATTTTGGAAAAAAACCACACTTTGTTTGCCACTCATTTATCACAAAATATTCGTCGTTTGTTATTTTTACTTTTGCCAATTTCCGTTTTGATTGTAGTTTTGCGGGCGCAAGTAGTCAGAGTGATTTTGGGCTCTGGTAATTTTACTTGGCAAAATACTTATGACACAGCACAAACTTTGGGATGGTTTGCCATCTCTATTTTTGCTCAAGGGCTGATACCACTTTTGGCTAGATCTTTTTATGCCCTAGGTGACACCAAGACTCCGACCAATATTGCCTTTATCTCCATTGGCGTGAATATTTTTTCGGCTTACTACTTGTCTAGTTTTTTTGGTGTGCAGGGTCTGGCCATGGCTTTTTCTATCAGTAGTATTATCAACATGTTGCTTTTGTACTTGGTCATATACGCTAGAGTTGAATTATTGGATAATAATAAAATTTTTTCGGTTTTATTAAAAGTCACTTTAAACTCTTTGCTGGCTGGTTTTGTAGCTAATCGAATTTTGCATTTCTTGGCGCCTTTGGTCAATATGCGTACTTTTGCTGGTATTTTGATCCAAGGTGTCTTGGCTGGGCTAGGTGGCTTGCTTATTTATCTGATATTCAGTATATTATTTAAACTTGAAGAAGTTAATATAGTAAAACGCAAATTAACTCAAACTTGGCGTTTGTTAAAAAATGGAAAAAATTAGGAATTTTTGCATCATTGCTCATATTGATCACGGTAAGTCTACATTGGCTGACCGTATGTTAGAATTGACCAAAACTGTCGAAGAGCGCAAGATGAAAAATCAGATTCTTGATCAAATGGATTTGGAGCGAGAAAGAGGCATTACTATCAAGCTACAGCCAGCGCGTATGGATTGGAAAGGCTACGAGCTCAACCTGATAGACACTCCCGGTCATGTAGATTTTACTTATGAGGTTTCTCGTTCTTTGGCAGCAGTCGAAGGTGCTATATTGCTAGTTGACGCTAGTCAAGGTATAGAAGCACAAACTTTGGCCAATTTGTATTTGGCTCTTGATCAAAATTTGGTCATCATACCAGTGATCAACAAAATCGATTTGCCAGCCGCTGATGTGCCGAGCACCAAGAAAGAAATCATGAATTTATTGGGTTGCAATGAAGAGGATATTTTGTTGACTTCAGCTAAAACTGGTCAAAATGTGGGAGCTATTTTGGATGCAGTGATTGAGAGAGTTCCTAAACCAAAAAATACCGATGCTGATTCATTGCAGGCTTTGATTTTTGATTCAGTTTATGATGAATTTCGTGGGGTAGTGATTTTTGTGCGTATTTTTGCAGGACAAGTCAAAAAAGGAGATAAGATAAAATTTGCTTTTAGTGCAGAAGAGACAGAGGTGCTGGAAGTAGGTTTTTTCAAACCTCAGTGGATAAAATCCGATAGTCTAAAAAATGGCGAAATAGGCTACATCATCACTGGTGTCAAAAATTTAGACAAAGCCCAAGTAGGTGACACTATTATTCTGAAAAATAGCCAAACTCCCGCTTTAGCTGGCTACAAGAGCATCAAGCCAATGGTTTATGCTGGTATTTTTCCCCAAGAAGGTAGCGAGTATCAAAAATTGCGCGATGCCATCATGAAGCTAAAATTAAATGATGCTAGTTTAGTTTTTGAGCCAGCTAGCTCTCAGGCCTTGGGCTTTGGTTTTCGCTGTGGATTTTTAGGACTTTTACATTTGGAGATTTTTCAAGAAAGATTGCGCAGAGAATTCAATCTACATTTGATAGTCACTACACCTACTGTAGCGTACAAAATACAGCTGAGAAATGGCGAACAATTTGTCTTGACCACACCATCAGAAATGCCCGATCCGAGCTCGATAGAATATATTGAGGAGCCTTATATGAATATCGAAGTAGTCACTCCTACTCAATATATTGGTAATTTGATGTCTTATATTACTGAGGTTGGCGGTTTGCCAATGAACAATGAATATCTAGATGAACAGCGTTTGATTTTGCGTTATCAAATTCCTCTGAGTAGTATCTTGGTAGATTTTTATGACAAAATAAAAAGCTCTTCAGCTGGCTATGCTTCTTTGAATTATGATTTTGCTGATTATAGAAAATGTGATCTAGTAAAGATGGAAATTTTGGTAGCCGAAGAAGTAGTCGAAGCTTTGACTACTTTGGTTTATCGCGAGCAAGCCCATCGAGTCGGCAAAAATATAGTCAGCAAACTCAAAGACATGATTCCACGCCAACAATTTGTAGTCAAAGTGCAAGCTAGTATTGGCGGTAAAGTGGTAGCTGGTGACAAGATTTCGGCCTTGCGTAAAGATGTGACAGCCAAGCTCTACGGAGGAGATGTGACTAGAAAGCGTAAACTATTGGAAAAACAGAAAAAAGGTAAAAAAAGAATGGCCCAATCAGGCAAGGTGGAAATACCACAGGAGGCTTATTTGGCAGTTTTGAAGCGCGACTAGCTCCAGGTCCAGGCAATCATCGAGAAAATCATAAAAATAGTCAGAATTATCCAGATAATTTTTTGCGTTTTCTTTTTCATTCTTGCAAATTATATTTAGCTATTTACTATGGAAACTACTAAAAACACTAACACTAATAAGTTTAGCAAATTTTTTCCAAATGATGAAGTGCGTTTAGTAATATTTAGCCGAGAAGCAAAATATTTTTATTTTTGGTATTTATTTTTATTGGTAGCGATTTTTTTCTTTTTGTTTCCTTTGTGGCACGCTGGGCACTACGGGGTCTTATTGTGGGTGACAGTTTTCGTGATTGTTTTAATTTTTTTTGCCAATTATTTGTTGCGCAGAAACACTATCTACATTGTGACTCAGCAAAAAATTTGGCATGTTTTTTTCGTCAATGATCACAATATCAGATTGCGAGGAGCTATCAATATAGGTGACATCGAGGATGTGCACTATCAGGACCATGATTTGACTATAAAAACCAAAGAGGCTTTTTATTACCTCAAGAATATTCGTGATATTCAAGGTGTTTATAATTTTTTACAAAAAAAAGACTTATCTAAAAATGAAAAATCTGGTATAATATAAACCATGAATGGTGATATCAGACCAGATCTCAAAATACCATCAGCCGAAAGCATAGACAATGCTAATTTTGCTAATGCTGGCGAAAGATTGCCAGAAAAAATATCAGAAAAATCTCCAGAAAATTCATCTATCACTGCAAGTGTCGATCCTTTGGCTGATACTCCCACGAGCGATGCGCCTAATACCTTGACTGCCGAGCAGATCACTTTGGTAAAAGTCGAGCAAATCTTAGCTCAAGATATGGATCGTATTTTTTTGTCTTTAGATCTAGCTAAGCAGGCTGAGTTCAAAAGAAAAGGTGAGCAAGCATCACAGCAAATCACCAAACTACTCAGCAAGGGTTCTGTGCCTTTACGCAAGATTTTGAATATCATTGTTGATTGGCTGCGTGTCATACCGCATGTCAATCGTTTTTATTTGGAGCAAGAAGCCAAGATCAAGGCTGATAAAATTATGAAATTGAATATTAAGAAATAAGCATATGACTAGCGAATCATTAATTTCCTTAGTTTTTTTGAGCTTATTTTCGCTGATAGCTTTTAATATTTTTTTGCGTCAAAATAAAAATAAAACCAACAAAAATTTGGATTTGTCTATTTTTTTGATTAAAATTCCCAAGTACACCAAAGATGAAAAAGAGGAATTATCAAAACAATATATTGAACAAACTCTCGGTAAAATCGAAAACTTTTTTGCTTCTATCGCTGGACTAAAAGAAGAAAAATTGATATTTTCCCAGCCCAAGGAAATTTTTTCTCTAGATATAGTATCCAAAGACGGGGTGATCAATTTTTATGCAGCTATTCCCCAAAAATTCAAAGAATATTTCATTGGTCAACTGCAAGCAGTGTACCCCAAAATTTATATTGAAGAAGTAGTTGATTATAATATTTTTGAAGCCAACTCTAGCGTCATGGCTGGCTATCTCAAATTTACCGGTGATTATACTTTGCCGATCAAGACTTACCGCAATTTTGAAAATGATCCACTAGAGGGTATCACCAACAATATGAGTAAGCTCGTACCTGGTGAGGGAGCAGCTATTCAGTATGTTTTTCGTTCGGCTCCTCACAAGTGGCACAAGCGCGGTCGAACTATTGCCCAAAAAATGCACAAAGGCATGACCTATTCTCAAGCTATGAAGGATGTAGGGGGCTCTGGTTTTTTGCCAGCAGCCGAAAAAACAGTTGGTTTTATTGCTTCTTTTTTTAAGACCAATAAAACAGCTGAGGAAGAAGCCAAAAATTTTGAAGAACAAAAACAGCCCTTGTCTGCCATGGAGCAGGAGCGTGCCAAAGGTTTGGAAGAAAAAACCTCCAAAGCAGGATTGGAGGTCAATATCAGACTAGTAGTTTCCAGTGCTAATGAATTGCGCTCCAAAGCAATTTTGGCCGATGTTTTGAATAGCTATAATCAGTACAATATTTATGAATTTGGTAATCGTTTTAAGGCTATGGTGCCAAAACACCCTGGTACAATTATAGAGCACTTGATTTACCATCATTTTGCTCCTAATTATAAATTGCTTTTAAACTCGGAAGAAATGGTCAGTGTGGTGCACTTGCCATTGCCGACCACGGAAACACCCAATATCGACTGGTTAGAGGCTACCAAGGCTGCTCCACCAAACAATATGCCTACTAGTGGTATTGTCTTGGGTAAAAATATTTATCGTGGCAAAGAAACTTTTGTGCGTATCAAGCCCGAAGACCGTAGACGTCATATGTACGAGATTGGTATGACTGGTACTGGTAAATCTGTTTTTATGGAAAGCTTGATCAAGCAGGACATTGAAGCTGGCAATGGTCTTTGTATCATTGACCCGCACGGTGAGCTGGCTGACAAAGCTTTGAGCTATGTGCCAAAATCTCGAGCAGAAGATGTGATTTATTTTAATCCAGCAGATATTGAGCGGCCAGTAGCTTTGAACATGCTTGAGTACGATACAGAGGAGCAAAAAACTTTTGTGATCAATGAAATGATTGCTATTTTTGACAAGCTGTATGATTTGCGCTCGACTGGCGGTCCGATGTTTGAGCAATATATGCGCAATGCTATGATGCTGGTCATGGATGACAAGGATTCTGGCGCAACACTGCTCGAGGTGCCGAGAGTTTTGTCTGATGAAGGCTACCGTAAATTCAAATTGTCCAAAGTAAAAAATAGACTAGTAAAAGATTTTTGGGAAAAGGAGGCACAAAAAGCTGGCGGTGAAGCTTCTTTGGCTAATATGGTGCCCTACATCACTAGCAAGCTCACACCTTTTATATCCAATGATATAGTCAGACCGATTATTGCTCAACAAAAGAGTGCTTTCAATTTTCGTGAGGCTATGGATAGTCGCAAAATCATTATCATCAATTTATCCAAAGGTAAAATTGGTGAAATGAATAGTAATTTGCTGGGTATGATAGTGATCGGCAAGCTACTCTTTGCTTCGATGAGTCGAGTAGATATGCCAGAAGAAGAACGCAATGATTACTATCTCTATATCGATGAGTTTCAAAATTTCATGACTGATACTATCGGTATTATTTTATCGGAAGCCAGAAAATATCGACTCAATCTTATTTTAGCTCACCAGTACATTGCTCAGCTCGTCAAAAACAATGACACTAGAATCAAAGATGCTATTTTTGGTAATGTCGGTACTTTGATCTCTTATCGTATTGGTGTAGAGGATGCAGAGATTATCGCCAAACAGATGGCTCCAGTAGTGTCGGCTTATGATTTGGTCAATATGCCAAAATATACTTGCTACATTAAATTATTGATTGATAATAGTAATCCACCAGCTTTCAATTTTAATCCTATCATGCCAGAGCGAGGCAATCTCGAATTAGCCGAGGCAATCAAAAAATTATCACGACTAAAATACGGTCGTGATCGCCAAGTCGTAGAAGC
>CAYUER010000010.1:0-2220 GCA_964443785.1 uncultured Gammaproteobacteria bacterium | reverse complement strand
CTAATATTAGCCAAATATTTAGTAAAAACGATTAAAATATAGTAAAATAAAATTTATTGCCAAAATTATTTTTTTGTGGTAATTTTATAGCAGAAATAAAGAGCTTTTAGGGAAACAAAAATAAAAATGTCAAACGCCAAAAAAATTAAAGAATTAGAGTCATTAATATACTCGCTGGAATTGGAGCTCAAGAAAACCAAGCTCATTATGGGCGAGTTGACCGGTGAAAAAGGCAAAAAAGCAGTTGATTATACCTTGCGAGCAGCTGACCTCAATCAAGATGATGAAAATGAAAACGGGGTAGTAGTCGAGGGTATTTTCAATGGCCAAATCATGATCGGTCCTGATGGCAAGCAGTATTCCGTGCCAGCCAACTATGCCTCCAAGTCCAAGTTGGTAGAGGGAGATATTCTAAAATTAACCATCGATCGTTCGGGAGCATTTATCTTTAAACAAATTTCACCAGTAGAGCGCGGCCGAGTTGTTGGTAGATTGGTCAAGGATAGCAATTTGGGTGAGTTTGTGGTTTTGGCCGGTGATAAGATTTATCGTATTTTGATGGCTAGTATCACTTATTTCAAAGGCGAGGAAGGTGATGAAGTAGTAATTTTAGTACCCAAGGATCATGATAGTACTTGGGCAGCTGTCGAAAATATTATCAAAGTTAAAAAAAATAAATTAGAAGACGTAGAAATAGATTTTTAGGCCAAATATGAATTCGGAAGTAATTTATAGAAAATATCGGCCAAAAACATTTAAAGAAGTAGTTGGCCAGAGGCCTATAAAAATCACCCTAGAAAACGAGATACTCTCTGGTCAGGTGGCACACGCTTATTTATTTGTCGGGCCAAGAGGTACGGGTAAGACGACCATTGCTAGGTTGCTAGCCCGTTCTTTAAATTGTACTGACAAAAAAGCACAAAGTGCTGAACCTTGCAATAATTGTGTCACCTGTCGCCAAATCAACAACAATCAATCCATGGACATCATCGAGATTGACGCTGCTTCCAATACTGGCGTTGATAATGTCCGCGACAATATCATCAGCAATGCTCAAGTACCACCATTTAGTAAAAATGGTTACAAGATATTCATCATCGATGAAGTGCACATGTTGTCCAAGTCGGCTTTCAATGCACTTCTCAAGACTTTAGAAGAGCCACCAGCGCGGATTGTTTTTGTTTTAGCTACGACTGAGATTCACAAAGTACCACAAACCATCATCTCACGCTGTCAGCGTTTTGATTTTAAAAAATTGACTCAAGGGGAGATTCTTGGCCGCCTAACAGAGATCATTGAATGGGAAAAAACCATCGTACCAGAGCATATTTTGGCTGAGATTGCTCGTCGAGCTGACGGCGGCCTGCGTGATGCTGAGTCATTGTTGGGTCAGATCATTTCCTTGGGCAATGGTCAGGTCGATGATGATTTGGCTTCGATAGTTTTACCGCGTAGCAATTGGAAGGAAATTGAAGAATTGACTGAGGCTTTGAAAGTTCAAAATTTAGCTGCTGCCCTAAACCAAATCAATAAACTGGTCAATGAAGGTGTTGATTTGAAAATGTTTATTGAGGATTTATTAGAATACTTGCGTCAGATTATGTTGGTTGGTATTGTTGGCGGTGCTTGGCAGATTGATGAATCCATCGAAATCAAAGAGGCAATCACTAGACATGCCAAGGATTGGTCTGTCTCTGATTTGTCACGCTTGATCAATATTATTTTAGCTAAACTGAGCATCAAGGATACTCTAGTTGAGCAATTGCCCTTGGAACTTGCCTGCGTTGAATACTTGCTCAAAAAAACTCCAGAAATACACTTGGTCAAAAATATCACAGAAGCTGAAGGAGAAAAAAAATCACCAGCCAGCCCTACCGTCAATTTGGCATCTGGAAACTATCATATTTGGCAAAGTGTCATCGAAGAAGTGCGTAAGGTCAACAAATCTTTAGCGGTACTTTTGCAACACAGCCATCCTTTGCAGCTTGATGATAAATATATTGTTGTTGGATTGCAGTATAGTTTTCATTTGGAGCAACTAAACAAAACTACAGTAAAAAATACAGTTAGTGATATTTTGCACAAATTGACTAATAATAAATTATTATTAGATTTTATTATTGATGAAGAATTTAGCAAAAATCATCAGGTTTTCAAAGGCAAAAATGAAAAAGAAGTAGAGGAAATTATTGATGCCTTTGGAGGAGAGTTGATTTGATT
>CAYUER010000009.1:31165-32511 GCA_964443785.1 uncultured Gammaproteobacteria bacterium | reverse complement strand
ATGAATTTGGATTTATCAAAAATAAATAAAGTTTATTTATCAGGCATTGGTGGCATTGGTTTGTCAGCTTTGGCTTATTATTTTTTGCATGAAAACAAAAAAGTGATTGGCTCTGACCTAGTAAAATCTGAGGTCACTAGTCGCTTGGAGGACAAGGGAGTGCTCATCAACTACAAGCAAAAAGCCAGCAATATCACCAAAGATATTGATTTGTTTCTCTATACTTCAGCCTTGCCTCTCGATCATCCCGAGTTTCTCAAAGCTAGGAAGCTCAAGATTCCAGTTTTGAGCTATTTTGAGTTTATTGGCTACCTGAGCAAACAGCACAAGACTATTGCGATTGCTGGCACCAATGGCAAGACCACGACCACTGCCATGCTGGGTCTGATCATGGAAAAGGCTGGTCTTGATCCGACCGTCATTGTCGGTAGTCTAGTGCCACAGTGGGGGAGCAATTTTCGTTTTGGAAAAAGCGAGTGGCTGGTAGTCGAGGCTTGTGAATGGCAGGCTCATATGTTGGAGATCAATCCGCAGATGATAGTCTTGAGCAATGTAGCCGAAGATCACATGGATTTTTTCAAAGATTTGGCTGACATCAAGCAGCATTTTCAGGAGTTTGTAAACAAATTGCCAGAGGGCGGTACTTTTTTCAAAAATATTGATGATCATAATAGTCACTCCATCAATTTTGGTGGCAAAACTATTGCTTTCGGCACTCAAGCTAGTGCGGATTATAATTTTGCAACACCAGTCATCAAAAAAAGCGAGCAGATTTTTGCCCTCAAGAAAAAAAACAAAAAATTTGCTGAGTTCAATCTCTTGATCCCTGGTCTCTACAATGTCTACAATGCCACGGCAGCGATTGCAGTCGCTGACCACATTGGTATCAATCAGCACCAAATCTGGAATGCTCTCCACGAGTTTGCTAGCACTTGGCGCAGATTTGAGCGAGTCGGTACTTGGAAAAGCAACATTGTCATCTCAGACTACGCTCATCATCCTGATGCTATTGTTGGTTTGTTGCGGGCAGCCAAGGATTTTTATCCGGAGCAAAAAATCATTGCTATTTTTCAGCCCCATCATCACAATCGCACCAAGACTTTGCTCAAAGAGTTTGCGGCTAGTTTTTCCTTGGCAGACTATGCCATCATTACGGATATTTATCAGGTGCGAGGGCGAGAGGATGAGATGCATGATCAGGTATCTAGTGCTGATGTGGTCAAGCTGATGCATCATGAGCGCAAATATTATTGCCCCAAATTTACTGAGGTGAAGCAGACTTTGCGTGAGATCAATCCGACTGATCATATTTTGTTGTTTATTGGTGCGGGTGACATCGATGATCT
>CAYUER010000009.1:24214-31065 GCA_964443785.1 uncultured Gammaproteobacteria bacterium | reverse complement strand
ACTGGGTTCGACTACGCTCACCACAAGTCGCTCGAACAAATAATATATGAAAATACAAGAAAAAGTTTTACTAAAAGATTATACGACTTTCAAAATAGGTGGACCAGCTGATTATTTTATTTTAGCGCAAAATGTAGCTGATCTACAGGAGGCTATTGCTTTTGCTAAAGATAAAAATCTACCTATCTTGGCCTTGGGCGGTGGGAGCAATCTCTTGGTGACGGATGCCGGCTTTCGTGGCTTGGTCATCAAGCTAGATTTACAACGCTTGGATTTTGAGGATGATCGACTGACCGTTGGGGCGGGAGTGCTACTAGCTTATTTACTCAACCAAGCTTTGGATCGCGGTTTTGTCGGTTTGGAGTTTATGGCTGGCATTCCAGGTACAGTTGGTGGGGCGATTCGTGGCAATGCTGGCACCTATGGCTTGGCTATGTCCGATGTTTTGACTGAGGTCAGCTATCTAGACGCTGATTATCAGCTCAAGACTATAGCTGTAGAGGACTGTCATTTTACTTATCGCCATAGTATTTTCAAAGAAAAGCCAGCTATTATCGTAGAAGCCAAGCTCAAATTAGCACAGGGCGATATCTCGGCTGCTCGCCAATTGGTCGCTGAGCGTCTGCGCTATCGACAAGATACTCAGCCCAATGAGCCCTCAGCTGGCTGTATCTTCAAAAATATTGCCTTTAAAGATGTTGATATCCAGGATTTGCAGGGTCGCGGTCTTGAGCTGGAGCAGTTTGCCAAGCACCAAAAGATCCCTACTTCTTATTTGATTGAAAAAGCTGGTCTCAAGGGCCATACTATTGGTGGAGTGATGATTTCCCCCAAGCACGCCAATTATTTAGTCAATGTCAATCAGGCTACAGCTGAGCAAGTTATTATGCTGATTAGCTTTATCAAGCAGCAGATCAGGGATAAATACGGCATTCAGCTACAAGAAGAAGTGCAGTTTATTTCTTAATTTTAGGCTAATATTAGCCAAAATGTAGATAAAAAATAGTTTTTAGCTTGCCATTGATAGCTTTTTGCCTTATTATTATTGACAAATAAAAAAAAATCTGTATAATATACGTGCGTTTATTAAAGTAATTATTAATATAAGTTTTATAAACTTTAAAGAAAACATCGCCTTGCCTTCAAGGTAGGGACATTTTCTTTTTTTATTAAATGTCAGACGCCAGAGTAAACAAAAAAGGATTTTTGGAAGTAGTCGGTGAGGTCAATGAATTGTTACCCAACGCTAATTTCAAAGTCACTCTCGAAAATGGCCATGAAATATTGGCTCATCTTTCGGGGAAAATGAGAATGTTCAAAATCAAGATCTTGCCTGGTGACAAGGTCGTGGTCGAGATGAGTCCTTATGATTTGACCAAGGGACGCATTACTTATCGCCAATAATTTTATAGTAAAATTTTTAACAACACATATTTTTAAAAAATAAATTTCTAAAGTGATGAAAGTCCGCGCTTCAGTAAAAAAAATTTGTAAAGATTGCAAAGTTATCCGCCGTGATGGTCGGGTAGTTTGTATCTGTAAAAATCCCAAGCATAAACAAAGACAGGGATAAATAAGTTAACAAGTTAGCAGGTTAGAAAGTTCTCATTTATTTTATAACTTTCAAACTTTAAAACCTTTAAACTAAAATTATGGCAAGAATTTCGGGTGTAAACCTTCCAAATGAAAAAAGAATCGAAGTCGCTTTGACCTCAGTTTATGGTATTGGTTTGAGCTCTTCCAACAAAATATTAAAAATGTTGAAAATTGATCCAAATATGCGGGTCAAAAATTTGTCAGAAGACCAAGTAAATACTTTGAGACAGGTGATTGAAAAAGATTATCTAGTCGAAGGTGAGTTGCGTCGAGAGCGCATGAGCAATATCAAGCGTTTGAAAGAAATCAAATGCTACCGTGGTACTAGACATACCAGAGGTTTGCCAGTCCGCGGTCAGCGCACCAAGTCAAACAATCGCACTGTGCGTGGCAACAAGCGTGTGACCATGGGTAGTGGTCGTGCTCCAGCCGCTCAAAAGACCTAATGAGTCAAACTTTATACTAATTTATTATGAAAGCTGTAAAAACTAGAAAAAAAGTAAAAAAAGTTGTCAAAAAGGGCCAAGCTCATATTCAGGCTACTTACAACAATACTATCATCACTTTGACTGATCATCAGGGCAATGTCTTGGCTTGGTCGTCAGCTGGTGCCAATGGTTTCAAGGGTGCCAAAAAATCCACTCCTTATGCCGCTGGTATTATTGTCCGCAACGCTGTCGAGAAAACCAAAGATTTTGGTTTGACTGATGTTGAGGTCTTTGTCAAAGGTGTCGGCGCTGGTCGCGAAGCAGCCATCCGCTCTCTACACAGCAGTGGTCTCAATGTATCTTCTATCAAAGATATGACGCCAATTCCACACAATGGTTGCCGTCCAAAGAAACCAAGAAGAGTTTAATATTCAGATTTTATACTATAATTTATGGGTAGAAATTTAAAACCGAGACATAAAGCCAGTCGTCGTTTTGGCGAGAATGTGGCTGATACACAGAAATCACCATTGGCCAAGCGCAATTATCCTGCTGGTGTTCATGGACCAAAAAAGTCTTTCAAAAAAGTCAGTGAATATGGCAAGCAGTTGATGGAAAAGCAAAAAGCCAAAGCCATCTACGGCTTATTGGAAAAGCAATTTCTCTTGACTTTCAATCGCGCTCAAAAAATGACCGGCGATGTCAACCACAATTTGTTAGTTTTGCTGGAGACTCGTTTGGACAATGCTATTTTTAGAGCCGGACTGGCCCCAACCAGACGCTTAGCTAGACAGCTAGTCACTCATGGTCATTTTACAGTCGACGGAGTCAAGGTCAATATACCTTCTTTTACCGTCAAGCCTGGCGAAGTGATCAAAGTCAAGGAAAACAAGCTAGCCAAAGGCTACTGGAAGACCGTCTTAGAAAAAATTGACAAAGTAGAGACAGCTGGTTGGTTGTCCTTGGATCGCAAGACTTTGACTACTACAGTCAATAGTCAGCCAAATCAAAATGATTTGCCAAAGAATATTACTACCAGTTTGATCGTCGATTTTTATTCACGTTAATAAACCAATTGGTTTTTGAAATAAAAATTTATTTACAAAACAATGAATAAAATTAGCTTACCAGAAGAAATTAGCGTCAACAACAAAAAAGATAATCATTACCAAGTGATTATCGAGCCTTGCTATCCAGGCTATGGTGTGACTATTGGTAATGCTTTGCGTCGCGTGATGTTGTCTTCATTGCCAGGCGCAGCTGTTACCTCTTTTAAGATAGAGGGAGCTCAACACGAATTTGACACTGTTCCTCATGTCAAAGAAGATTTGGTGGAGATCATGTTGAACTTGAAAAAACTAAGACTAAAATTATTTAGTGATGAACCAGTTATATTAAATATTGAAGCCAAAGGTGAAAAAGTCGTCACTGCTCAAGATATCAAAAAAAATGCCGATGTCCAGATCATGAATGAAGATTTGGTCATTGCCACTATGACTGACAAGTCAGCCAAGTTCAACATGGAGATTACTGTCGAGCGTGGTATCGGCTATGTCGCTGTTGAGCAAAACGATGAAAAAGCTAAGTTGCCAATCGGCACAGTAGCTATTGATGCCAATTTTTCACCAGCTATGAATGTCGGCTTCAATATTGAATATGTTCGCGTTGGCGAGATGACCAATTATGAAAAATTGATCATGGATGTCTTGACTGATGGCACTATGGACGCTCGAGAGGCTGTTTCTCAGGCCAGTGTTATTTTGCGCGATCACTTTGCTCATTTTGTCAGCACTGACTCAAGCGCAACAGCAGCAGTCTCAGTGACTGAAGAGGATAGTGATGTCGCTACAGCAGAAGAGCCAGTCAAGAAAAAAACTACCAAGAAAAAGAGTAAATAATCAACAACAATGAGGCACCGAAAAAACATTTCTAAATTGAGCCGCACCAGTGATGCACGAAAAGCCCTGCTTGAAAACTTGGCTACTTCTATTATTTTGTACGAAAAAGTAATCACCACTGAAGCCAAAGCCAAAGCCGCTAGACCATTTGTCGAGCGCTTGATTACTAGAGCCAAGGTCAAATCGATCCACAACAAACAGATTTTGAGTGGTATCTTGCCTGACAAAAAAGCTGTCCAAAAAGCATTGGATGTCTTGGGTCCTCGCTACAAAGATCGCAAGGGTGGTTATTGTCGTATTATTAAAATTTCTCCTCGATCAGGAGATGGAGCCTTGCTTGCTCAGATTGAATTAGTATAAAAATATGGAAAGAAAAGTTCACAATATTGATGCTACTGGTAAAGTAGCTGGTCGCCTAGCTTCACAAGTTGCCAAAATACTCATGGGCAAACACAATGTTGACTATGTAGCCAATCAAGAAAGTGGTGATATAGTAGAGATTACTAATATCAGTGCTATTAAATTTACCGGCAACAAGCTCAATGACAAACTGTATTATCGTCACAGCCAATATCCAGGTAATTTGAAGACTACTAGGCTCAAGGATATGATGTCCAAAGATCCGGCCAAAGCTTTTATCCAGGTTTTGCATAATATGTTGCCAAAGAACAGATTGCGCCCTAAAATGCTTAAGCGCCTAATTATCAAATAATATTATGACAGAAGAAATCAAGTCAAAGTCAATCGCTTTGTCCGTTGGTCGCCGTAAAGCAGCCATTGCTAGGGTGAGAATTTTACCAGAAAAGGGCAGTGAGATTATTATCACTATCAACGATAAAGACTACAAAACTTATTTGCCATATTTTGAATGGCAGCAAAATATTTTAGCTCCCTTGCGTGTCACTGGTCATGATAAAATCAATATTTCAGTCATGGTCAAAGGCGGTGGTGTCAAGGGCCAGATTGATGCTATCAAGCACGGCATTGCCAAAGCTTTACTCAAGATCGACGAAAATTATCGCGCGGCTTTGAGAAAAGAAGGTCTCCTGACCCGTGATTCTAGAATCAAAGAAAGAAAAAAGCCAGGCCTCAAAAAAGCCCGCCGCGCCCCTCAGTGGAGCAAACGTTAAAAAATTATCTTATTTTTTCAAAAACCCCAATTTTCTGGGGTTTTTGCTTGATTTGGCTATTTTCAAAGACAGACTTATTTGTTATAATTAGGCCATGAATAATGGCCAAAAAATAACCGCCAACACTAGTTGGTATTTGATTGCTTTGACTGTGCAAAAGCTTTTTTCTTTTGGCTATTTTATTATTTTGGCTCGTTTTTTGGAGCCAGTCAATTATGGCCAATATCAGCTCTCTATCAATTTTGCCTTGATGTTGTCAGTCATTGCTGACTTAGGCTTGTCTTCAGTTTTGATTCGGGAAACTGCTCGACAAATTGTCGATCAGCACAAACTTTTTCGTCAAGTTTTTTCTCTCAAGATTATTTTGAGTTTTGTGACGGCTTTGATCATTGTCTTGGGCAATCTTTTGCTTTACAGTGCCAATCCAGTCCAGCCTTTGATTTATTTTACGGCCTTGATTGTGATTGTCGATAGCTTTACTTTGTTATTTTATGGTTTTATACGCGGTCAGCAAAATTTGCGCTACGAATCGATTGGGACGATTATTTTTCAGTTGATTATTTTGGCTATTGGCTTGACTGTGATGCAGTTTAGTAAAAATGCTTTGCATTTTATTTTGGTCATATTGTTTGCCAGTTTATTTAACTTTTTTTATTCGTGGATTTTATTAGCCAAGAAATATCACCTGAAGTTGACTTGGTATTTTGAAAAAGCTTTAGCTAAAAATATTTTTACTATTACTTGGCCTTTTGCTTTGTCAGCTATGTTTGCCAAAATTTATGCCTATATCGATGGTTTGATTTTGGAGTATTTACATGGCTCGGCTTCTTTGGGTATTTATAGTGTAGCCTACAAGATCACCTTTGCTTTTCAGTTCATACCACTAGCTTTTGTAGCCGCTCTTTATCCCGCCTTTGCCAACTATTGGCAAAATGACAAGGCTCAGCTAGAAAAAACTTTGTTAAGAGCGATTAATTATTTGGCTTATATTTCCTTACCAATTGCCGCTGGCATTATTAGTTTGACGCCGACTATTATCAGTAGTTTGTACACAGCTAATTATGCGCAGGCGATTGCGCCCTTGCAGATTTTGGTAGTGAGCTTGCCATTTTTATTTATCAATTTTGCTTTGTCATATTTTCTCAATGCTACCGATAGACAAAAAACCAATACTTGGAATTTGGGCTTAGTCATGTTGCTCAATATTATTTTGAATTTTATATTTATTCCTCGCTGGGCAGCTTGGGGAGCTAGTTTAGCTTCGAGTGTTAGCACAGTTATTTTGTTTATTTTGAATTTATCAGCTGTTTACAAAGTGACAGTGATTGCTTGGAAAAATTGGATTCCTCTTTTGAGGGCGATTGTGGCCGCTGCTTTGATGGCTGGCTTGCTGCTTTATTTAGCTAATATTTTAGCTATCTGGTTGAATATCATCATCGGGGCTTTACTTTATATATTTTTATTGATTATTTTCAAAAATTTACAGCTAGAAGACTATCGCTACCTCAAGGCAGCTTTAAAGAGAAACTAAAAATGAAAAAAGTTTTATTACTTACTCACGAATATTATCCCTTTGCTGGCGGCGTAGCCACTTATTGTTATAATTTATTCAAAAATTTTCCTAGTGACCAATATATTATCTTGACCGATTGTCAGGTCGTCTCCGCCAATAGTCATACAGTCAAAACAAAATTATTAGCACCTTATCTCTGGCCACATTGGCTTAAGGGTTTATACTCCGTGCTCAAGGTAGTCAAAAAACATAAAATAGAAATTATTTTTACACCCAATATTTTACC
>CAYUER010000009.1:20950-24114 GCA_964443785.1 uncultured Gammaproteobacteria bacterium | reverse complement strand
CTAGTAAAATTGACCCAGTCAAAATTGACAGCTTGAAAAACAAATATAATATCACAGATGAAAAAATTATTTTGACAGTTGGTCGCTTGGTAGCTAGAAAAGGTCATGCTTTGCTCCTGCAAGCCTTATCTCATTTAAAAGATTTGAAATTCAAATATTTTATCATTGGCCGGGGGCCGGAGCAAGATGCTTTACGCGTCCAGATCCAAGCAGCTCAGCTAGAGGATAGGGTGTTTTTACTAGACGATGTGACGACTGAGCAATTGCCATATTTTTATCAGCTGGCTGATCTATTTGCTATGCCTCACCAAGTCAGCGATACTGATGTCGAGGGTTTTGGTATGGTTTTTTTGGAGGCAGCTACTTTTCACTTGCCTATTATAGCCGGCAGCAGCGGTGGTGTGCGAGAGATATTTACCGGTCAGGGCGATGTCATCTACGCTGATGATGTCGGGCAGCTAGAGATAGCTTTGAGGACTTTGGTCACCGATCGACAAAAGAGCCAAGAGCTAGGTCAGCGAGCCTATGAGCGTAGTGAGTATTTTAAAAATATAGCTAGTGAAAATATTAAATTGTTAGAAAATATTTTAAGTTAAAAATATGACACAATATGATGTGATCATGTTTGGCATGTCCAATTACTCCGAGTGGGAAAGAGGAGTGTCAAATAGAAATTACCATGTTTTAAAAGAATTATTAAACAAGCCGGAGATCAACAAGATTCTTTATGTTGATTATCTGCCTTTGACTTGGAAGCGAGCTTTGCGAATTTTAAAGGAAGATATTTTTGTCGGCAAAAAAGATGCCACCATCGTCCAGCGATCTGCTACTTACCAAGTGTCCAAAATCTCCGAAAAACTTTATGTTTATTCGGACATTAGCTTTGTTTTTTCGCCTGTATTGACTGTCAAAAATATCAAAAAAATTGCCCTCAAGTTAAATTTTGGTGATTTGATTCTCTGGTCTTTCAATCCTTTTATTGCTCCGGAGTGGCAAAAATTTGGTTCCAAGTTGATTGTTTTTGATGCAGTCGATAATTGGCTTTCGCATTCTTCTTATACCAAGCTAAAGACTCGCCTCAAAAAAGCTTATGAATTGATCAAAAATGAAGCCGATATTATCTATACAGTTTCCAAAAATTTATTAAACTTTTTTGAAGATCAGCCCAATGTCCATTGGATACCAAATGGTGTAGATTTTATACATTACAACAAGCAATACTCTCTGATCAATCGTGATATTGCTGACGTCAAAAAGCCGATTATTGGCTATATCGGCATTATCCAAGAAAAGGTAGATTTAGATTTGGTACATTATTTAGCTGAGCAAAATCCGGATAAATCTATTGTCCTAGTTGGCCCCATTTGGGATGAACAGTCTTTACAAAAAAAAGAATTAGCCAATTATAAAAATATTTTTTTCTTGGGCTACAAATCTTACGAAGAGGCGCCTATGTATATCCAGCAGTTTGACATCGGTATTGTACCGCATCGAGCCAATGATTTTAGCGCCAGTACCAATCCTATGAAAGTTTATGAATACTTAGCCTGCGGCAAGCCAGTCGTTTCTACAGAAAATGTTGGCACAGAAAATATGTCTGAGGTGATCAAGGTAGCTACTGGCTATGAAGATTTCAATCGCTTGGTCAATCAGGAATTGACGGATAATTCTAGTGAGCTGGTCAAAGTCAGACAAGAATTTGCCAAAAAATATTCTTGGTACAACACAGTTGAAAAAATGTTGGATTTAATAAATAAAAAATTATTGTAAGTATGAACCCAAAAATATCAGTCATTATTGTCAACTGGAAAGTGCGGCAGCTTTTGGAGGAGTGTCTGCATAGCATCTATCGGCAAATTGATTCCCAAGATATCGAGGTCATCGTCGTAGACAATGACTCACAGGATAGCACTTCAGAAATGTTGATGGTGACTTTTCCTCAGGTCAAAGTGATAGCTTTGGCTCAAAACAAAGGTTTTGCCTACGCTAATAATTTGGGACTCAAAATAGCGTCTAGCAATTTGATCATGTTGCTCAACCCAGACACTGTCTTGGGGGACAATTTTTTTACCAAGTGTTTTGCTTATTTGGAAGCCAACCCCAAAGTATCTATTGTCGGTCCACTGTTATTAAATAGAGATGCCAGCATTCAGCCATCAGTGAGGCGTTTTCCGGATTGGCGTTCACAAGCACTGATCTTATTGAAGCTCAAAAATATTTGGCCACAACATCAGTGGTTAGAGCATTATCTGCGTCCAGACTTTGATTATCAAAAAATTTCTGAAGTTGATCAGATTATGGGCGCCGCCATGATTATCAGACGCAGTGTTTTTGACAAGATTGGCTTGCTAGATCAAAAATATTTTATTTGGTTTGAGGAGGTGGATTTTTGTCAGCGCGCCAAAAAGCATTCTTTAAGTATAAAATTTGTACCGGATTTTTCCCTAGTGCATCATGGCGGCGCGAGTTTTGAGCAGGCTAGAACTCTGCGCAAGCAAATGATGTTTGACCGCAGTCTGTTGCGCTATTTTTTCAAGCACCACCCTTGGCAGCAAGCTGTTTTGCTACTTTGTCTAGTGCCGGTCAATTTATTATTAACCGCTCTTTATGGTATCTATTTACGCTTTCGAGCGCGATAAACCAATATTTTTTTGGACCAGCCTTTTGCTGGCTTTAGAGCTACTTTCTATTTTGGCTTGGCTTTTTGAGCCCTTGGCTATTATTTTTTTAGTTATTTTGGCTGTCTTATTGCTCTGGGCTTATATGAGAGATAGACGCTATTTAGTTTTACTGCCTTTACTTGAGCTGTTTTGGGGGAGTATGGGCAAGAGTTTGCATTATGATTTTTTTAGTTTGCGTTGGTTGATTTTTTTACTGACGATTTTATTTTTTGTAGCTAGCAATTACCGTAGATTAGCTGATTTAAAAATTTTTAAAAATAAAAAATTATTTGTTTTTTGTTTGGTTTATTTTTGTTTAGTTTTATTTTTGATATTTTTAGCCAGCATCAATCATCATCCTTGGCGCAATATTTTTTTTGATGCCAATGCTTACTTTTATTTTTTATATTTACCTATTTGGTTAGAGTATTATGATCAAAAAGTTTTTGAAAAACTACAGACATTGTTATTAGTGAGCGCTCACCTCATCGCTATCAAGACAGT
>CAYUER010000009.1:0-20850 GCA_964443785.1 uncultured Gammaproteobacteria bacterium | reverse complement strand
AATCGCACCCTAGACACTCAGGAGGCGGCTATTGCTACGCGTAGTATTTTGTGGCCCATCATGTGGCAGGAGTTCAAAGCTCAGCCTATTTTGGGGTATGGCTTTGCCAAGGAGCTTACTTTTTTGAGTCAGGACCCTCGTAGTAAAAATCTTGACAATCCTACTGGGCAGAGGACGACCTTTTCCTTTGAGTGGGGTTGGCTTGATTTTATGCTCAAAGGAGGCCTTTTACTGCCCTTATTCTTCGTTTACAGCTTATTTTATATAATTCGGGCTACTTATGCTATAATAAAAATCAAGCCCCAATTAGGGGCTTATGTGGGCTTTTTTATGGCCTTAGCCTTGGTCCACTTTTTTACTCCTTATCTCAATCATCCTTTGGGTTTGGGTGTGCTAGCCTGGGCCTTGATCAATAGTGAAAATCATGTCTAATATCGGTGAAAAAAATTTAACAGTCACAGTGTGCTTGCTGACTTGGAATGGTGAAAAATATTTACCGGCTTTTTTGAATAGTCTTTTGGAGCAAACTTTCAAAAATTGGGAGCTATTGGTTTTGGACAATGCCTCAGCTGACAAATCAGTAGCCATTATCAATGAATATTATCCGCCCGCCAAAATTATTCGCCAAAAGCAAAATATTGGCTTTGCCAAGGGCAATAATTTATTACTCAAGTGGTCAAAGTCTGACTATGTGTTGGTGGTCAATCAAGATATTGTCTTGGCCAAAAATTATCTACAAACTTTGGTTGATTTTTTAGAAAAACATACTCAAGCAGCTAGTTGTGCTGGTCAGCTTTTTTATTGGGATTTTGATAATCATATTTTTACTGACCAAGCTGATTCTTTTGGTTTGCGGATTGATCGGCGTCGATCAATTACTGACTATTTGCAGGGGCAGATTGCGCCAACCTTGGAGACCCAAGAAGTTTTTGGTTTGTCTGGGGCAGCAGTGATGTACAGGAGAAAAGCCTTGGAGTCAGTCAAGTACAAAATCGCTGCTGATGATTATGAATATTTTGATGAAGATTTTTTTGCCTACAAAGAAGATGTTGATTTGGCTTGGCGCTTGCGTTTGTGGTCATGGGAAAATTGGTTAGTCTCTGAGACCAGAGCTCATCATGATCGTACTATCTCTCAGACCAAGCCAGCCAAAGACAGACGCTTGCGTGGTCTGGCCAACCGCTTGTCTTATCGCAATCATATTTGGTTGCTGTACAAAAATTCTTTCACTCGAGATATTTTGCAGGATTGGCGTTTTATTTTGTGGTATGAGTTTAAAAAAGTTATTTATTTATTGATTTTTGAGCGTAGCACCTTGCTAGCTTGGAGAGATTTTTTCAAGTACTACACCAAGATGTCAAAAAAGCGTAAGTACATCATGCGCAACAATCAAGTCAAATCAGAAAGTATCAAGCAATGGTTTTATCAATAATCATTCTCAACTACAAGACAAAAAATTTGACCAAGGAGTTATTAAAAAATCTTTTAGATTTAAAATTGCCATTTGAACATGAGATTATCGTAGTTGACAATGCTTCTTTTGATGGCTTGGATCTTATTGTCAAAGAAAAATTTCCCAGCGTCAAATTTATCCAAAGCCAAAAAAACGGTGGCTTTGCTTATGGTAACAATCTCGGTATCAAAGAGGCGAGTGGAAAATATATTTTGATTTGCAATCCCGATTTAGCTATTTTGACACCAGCTATTGAGCAGATGCTAGCTTATATGGAGCAAAATCCTCAGGTAGCCTTGGCTGGTCCACGCTTGATCAATGCTGACAAAAGCATCCAATATTCTTGTACGGCTTTTCCAGATTGGCGCTTGCCTATTTATCGCCGGACTATGTTTAGCGAAAGTCGAGCTGGCAAAATTTGGCTAGACAAGTATTTATTAAAAAACTTAGATCACAGTAAAAATTTTTTAGTCCCAGCTTTGTTTGGAGCTTGTTTGATTATTCGTCGCTCGACATTGGAAAAAGTCGGCTTACTTGATGAAAGATTTTTTATGTACATGGAGGATCTAGATTGGTCTAGGCGTTTTTGGGAAAAAGGTTTTCAAGTTGCCTATATTGGTGAAGCCGAAGTCATTCACCTACATCGCCGTCAATCAGCAGCTGACAATTTGCCAAAATCTATCATGAGTCGTTCAGCTAGGCACCATATTACTAGTTTTATCAAGTATTTGCTCAAATATCGTGGTCATAATTTGCCAAAAGTAGCATAAATAGCTGATTTCCTTGCTATTTTGGCCTAATTTAGCTAAAATTATCTCATAAATACATTATTATGCAGGAAAAAATCGATTTACAAAATGATATAAACAACGAAGAAGGACAGCGCACCAAAAAGCTTGGGCTTTTTGCCGAGCAAAAAATAGCTACTTATCCTAGTATTAGCCAAAAATATACCAGCACAGCCGAATATCTCAAGCATTACAAGACTTGGCTCAAGAGCAACAAGACTATCAAAATGGCTGGTCGCATTCGTTCACTGAGATTGCAGGGTGGTTCTTGTTTTTTGCAATTCACTGATCACGCTGGTTCTTTGCAGGCTTTTGTCAGAAAGGATCGTTTGGGCGATCAGGCTTATCAGCTTTTCAAAAATGGCATTGACTCAGGTGATATAGTAGAGTTTTCTGGTACAGCTTTTGTGACCAAGACCAAAGAGCCAACTATTTTGGTCAAAAAATTTCAGCTTTTGAGTAAGGCACTTTTGCCTATCCCTGATGAATATTACGGACTCAAAGATCCTGATGTGCGATTTAGGCGTCGTTATCTTGACCTATTGACCAATCCTCAAACCAAAAAAATATTTCTCCTGCGTAGCGAAGTGATCAAATTTAGTCGTCGTTATTTTGAGGGTGCTGGATTTATCGAGGTAGATACTCCTATTCTGCAGTCAGTCGCCGGCGGAGCAGCAGCTACACCTTTTGTCACTCATCACAAGAGTCTAGATATTGATATGTTTTTGCGAGTGGCTCCTGAGCTATATCTCAAGCGTTTGGTGATTGGTGGCTATGACAAAGTTTTTGAGATAGCCCGTTGTTTTCGCAATGAAGGTATCGACCATCAGCACAACCCAGAGTTTACCCAGCTCGAAGCCTACTGGGCTTACCAGGATTATCAGGGTCTGATGAAGTGGATGGAAAAGTTTTATGCCCAGCTAGTCAAAAATGTCAACAAGACTTATGTAGTCAAAAATGGTCAAGATAAAATCAATTTTAAACCACCATTTAAAGTTTTGGATTTTAGAAAAGCTCTAGAAAAAGAGATGAAGATTGATCTAGAAAAAACTACCACCACCCAGCTGATTAGTTTGGGTAAAAAAGCCGGCTTGTCTATGGATGCCAATTGGGGTAGAGGAAAGGTCTTGGATGAGCTGTACAAAAAATTTGTACGCAAACATATCATCCAGCCCACCTTTATCATCCATCATCCTTTGGAGCTTTCACCCTTGGCCAAGCGTATGCCCAAAGATCCAAATTATGTCGAGCGTTTCCAATTGGTGGTCAAAGGAGCAGAGTTGTGCAATGCTTTTTCTGAGCTCAATGATCCACTAGATCAGGAGCAGAGATTCAAGGAGCAGGCTACTCTAAAAGATAAAGGTGATGATGAGGCCTTTGAGGCTGATGCTGATTTTGTCGAAGCCTTAAAATACGGCTTGGCACCGACTGCTGGCTTGGGTTTTGGCATTGACCGCTTGGTGATGATTTTGGGTGATGTCGACAACATCAAAGAAGTCATCATGTTCCCGACTATGCGTCCTAAAAAAGATTAAATACAATATTATGTTGGACCCTAAATTTATAAAAGAAAATAAAGATCAAGTAATCGCCAATATCAAGAGCAGAGGAGCTAGTGTAGATTTGGATAGACTCCTGCATCTTTATGAGCAGCGCAACAAAGAGCTTTTGGTTTTGGAAGAAAAAAGAGCTTTGCGAAATAAAAATTCCAAGACCAAGCCCACTCCAGAAATAATTGCTGAGATGAAAAAATTGGGTGAGGAGATTAGTACTTTAGAAATTGATCTCAAAGTAGTAGAGGATGAGCTCAATGACCTGCTTTATCAAGTGCCCAATATGAATTTAGCTGATACGCCCCTTGGTGCTTCTGATCAAGATAATAAAATACTACGTACAGTCGGGGAGATGCCAGAGCTAGATTTTATGGCCTTGGATCATATGGATCTAGGCACCAAGCTTGATTTGATTGATGCCGAAAAAGGCTCTGTGTTATCAGGTGCTCGTTTTTGGTATCTGAAAAACGAATTAGTAGAATTAGAAATGGCTTTGATCAACTTTGCTTGGCAAAAGTTGCGTCAGGCTGGTTTCAAAGCTATGTCTGTACCACACTTGGTTAGAGAGCGTGCTATGTTTGGCACTGGTTTTTTTCCGGCCGAGATCAATGAAATTTACAAGGTCAATCCTGGTGAGGATGATTTATTTTTGATCGGTACAGCTGAAGTGCCACTGATCAACTATCACGCTGATGAAGTTTTGGATCTTACTCAGCCCAAAAAATATTTTGCTTTGACCCCTGCCTATAGGCGAGAGGCTGGTAGCTATGGCAAGGACACCAAAGGCATTTTGCGTGGTCATCAATTCGACAAGATAGAGATGGTTATTTTCTGTGAGCCAGAACAATCAGAAAGTCGTCACCAAGAAATTTTGGCCCTAGAAGAGGACATCTACAAGTCTCTTGGCTTGCCTTATCATGTGGTCAATATTTGTACTGGTGACCTAGGTCCAGTAGCAGCCAAAAAGTACGACCTAGAAGCTTGGATGCCTGGTCAAAATCAGTATCGTGAAATTACCTCTTGCTCCAATACCACTGATTTTCAAGCTAGACGTCTGAATATCAAATATCAAAAAGATGGCAAAAAAGATTTTTGTCACACCTTAAACGGTACTGTCATGGCTTTGGGTCGCACGATGATTGCAATCATGGAAAATTATCAAACTAGAGATGGTGCTATCCAGATACCAGAAGCTTTGCACCCATTTTTGGACTTTAAAGAAATAAAAAAATAAATGTCTTTGACATTCATAGAGATAAATAGCCGTAATTTGCAACACAACTTACGGCAATTTAAAAATATAGCGCCAGCTACAGAGCTCTGGCCCGTAATCAAGAGCAATGCCTATGGTCACGGCTCATCTGTAGTATTAGGATTATTAGAAGGAGAGTCTCTAGTTGCTGGTTTTGCTTGCGTGAATCTAGATGAGGCTTTAGAGCTTGCAGCTCAGATCAAAAAACCGATCATGGTTTTGAGTTATTTTGATGAGGAGCAAAAGATAGAGCAGGCGATCAAACAGCAGATTATTTTGCCAATCTACAATTTGGAGTCAGCGGATATACTGCTACGCTTAGCACAGCGCTTGCAACAGTCAGCATCAGTCATGATCAAAATCGACACCGGCACCAATCGTTTGGGCTTCAAGCCAGAGGATGAAGAGCTGATAGCTAGGCTCACCCAAGAGCCATTTTTAAAAATACACAGCTTCTATACTCATTTTGCGGAGTCAGAAGTAGAGGATTTAGACTTCAGCTATCAGCAACTAGAACATTTGAAATTTTTTAAAAATAAATACCCCAATATCAAGTTACACTCAGCTTGTTCAGCAGCAGCCATTGCTCTGCCCGAGGCTAGGCAAGATATTATACGCTTGGGTTTGGCTCTCTATGGTTTGTGGCCATCAGCAGCGAGCAAGGCTCGTGGTCAACAGCAGGGTATGGATTTGCGTCCAGTTTTGTCTTTAAAAACCAAGATCATCCAAATCAAAAAAATAAAAGCCGGAGAAAGCGTTGGTTACAATCGTACTTTTGTAGCCACTCGAGACTGCACTATTGCTGTTTTGCCGCTGGGTTATTATGAAGGCTGGCCAAGGATTTTATCAAACAAAGGACAGGTCTTGGTCGCTGGTCAATATTGCCAAATAGTCGGTAATATCTGCATGAATTTAATGATGATAAAATTAGCCGATGGCCTAGAAGCGAGAGTGGGTGAGGAAGTAGTCTTGATTGGCTCTAGCGGTACTAGCTATCTTTCTGCTGATGATCAGGCCCAAGCTGCCCAAACTATCAGCTACGAAATAGTTACTCGTTTGAATAATATTTTACCGCGTTATATTATTTCTGATATATAATACGACACAAAGTATTGAAGTATAAAAAAAGAGGGGAAACATGTCTATCAATATCAAAACCAACAAACCTTGGCAAAAACATTCTAGCTATACACCCCATAAAGTGTGTGGTTCTTACTATGATGAGCAAGTCAAAAAAAGAAAACAAAAAATAATCCGTATTATTTATGCCATTATTTTTGTTTTATTGTTGCAGAGTATTTTTCAAGCGCCATTTTTGTCTCTGAAAAAGATTGAGCTCAAGGGCAATAGTTTTTACCAAGAAGAAGAGGTCAAAAAGTATATTATCGACAAATTAGCTGAGCGCAGAGGCCTTTTGTTTCAGAATAATAATTTTTTTCTTTTTAATAGCGACAAATTGAGAGATCAGCTGATTACCCAATATAATTTAAATGACGCGAAAGTACGCAAGATTTTTCCTCAAAAAATTAAGATAGAGTTTATAGAAAAAACCTCTCAATTTATCTGGCAAAAAAATGGAGCCTATTATCTTTTGGATGCCAAAGGGCAATTCAATGGCCAAATCAACGAATTAAACGATCAGTATATTATTTTGGAAGATTCTAGGTCATATCAGCCCCAAAACAACGAAAATATCTTTCGTCCTGACGAGATTGAGCTGATCCAGGTCATAATAGAGCTCTGGGAGGCAAAATTAGCTAGCACGGCTCAAATAAAGGCCATTGCCATAGGCGATGATTGGTCTAGTTTTGATATCAAGACCAATTTATCATATGTCATCAAAATCAACCCGCAAAATGAACCAGTCAAGCAACTAGAAAATTATCGGCAGGTATTATTGGCGGGGAATGTAGTCGGCACAGATATAAACTATATTGATCTGCGCTATGGCGACAAAGCTTATTTTAAGTAGAGGAAAGCTATATAGTGAGGTCCGATAGCTCTAAAGGATGGCTTTTAGGGATAATATAAGTAATGAGTATAATAACTCTTACACTCAATTTGACATATAGTTTTGCCTTTGTTATCATAGATCTATGACCAAAACAAAAAAACACACTCTTCCTCTGCTGGAAGAATACTTAGTAAACATCCAATCCAATAATTATTCTGTGGAGACTGTTTACAACTATGAGCGTGACTTAAAAACTTTTGAAGATTTTTTGTCAGCCGATATCAAAAAAGATTTTGTCAAACTCGAAAAAAAGGATTTGATCAAATTCAAGGCCTACCTCTCCTCCGTTGATAGGTTGACCGCCTCCCAGGAGCTTGGGTTTAAGAAATTATCAAGCTATAGCATCAATAGAATTTTGTCAGCTTTGAGATCTTATTTAAAATTTTTATCAGACATGGATTTCAAGTCACCAATCAATGCTGATGCAGTCAAGCTTTTGAAGACTGAAAAAAAACACAGTCAGGTACCAGAGATGTTGGAGCTTATCAAATTGATCGAAGCACCCGAAAGATTTGAAGTGGACCCTTTAGTAAAATTGCGCAATCGAGCTATGCTGGAGACTCTCTTTGCGACCGGCATGCGTATCTCCGAATTATTGTCCTTAAGACGCAATGAGCTTGATGATACTGGGCGCATCTACATCACTGGTAAAGGTAAAAAACAGAGATTTGTCTATCTGACACCCCGCGCCATCAAACATCTCAAAAATTATTTAGCCAAGCGCTTGGATGACTCACCTTTTATGTTTGTCCCCTCTCGCGGCAAAAATAATAACAAAAAAAATAAAAGAATCTCTACTAACTACCTGCAATTTAAAATAAAAAAATATCGCGAATTATTATTTATCAATATTCCAGTCTCTGCTCACTCATTGCGACACGGCTTTGCTACCTATTTGGCAGAAAATGGTGCCAATCCAGCAGCGATCCAAATACTCTTGGGACACGAGTCGCTGGATACCACGACGCGTTATGTTCATGCTTCGGATAAATATGCTGAAAAAGTCCACACCAAATTTCATCCCCTGAAAAATTAAAATATTTTTTGCTTTACAATATTTTTGCCAGTGCTATGATGATTATACAACCGCTGGCAGACACTGTCCGGTTGGAGCAAGTGTGCCCCGCGCCTACCAACCCCCCAAAATGGGACCAGTTCCCATTGCACTTGCTGGAGACCGCATGCCTACATGGTGCGGTCTCTAATTTTTTGATTCAAAAAAATCCCGAATAATTCGGGATTTTATTGTTTAGTTTTTATGGTAAATAATTCAAGGGATCCACTGGTACACCATTGAGACGAATTTCCAAGTGTAGGTGTGGTCCAGTAGATAAGGGGCCTGCACCACGGGTGCCAGGCATACCACCAGAGTAGCCAATCACTTGTCCTTTGGTCACAAATTGCTCAGCTTCGACACTGATTTGGTTGACATGTCCGTAGACACTAGAGAGGCCATCAGTATGGACGATCATGATGTAGCTATAGCCAGTCTTACCACCATCTTTGGCCTTGGCTACATAGCCAGATTGGACAGCTTTGATAGGAGTGCCTTGGGGAGCAGCTAGATCTATGGCTGGGTGCTCAAAGACATAGCGGAAGGGATACTCAGGATCATGAAAATAAGCTGTAATCGTGCGTGAATTTAAGGGCCAAGCTAGTCCAGGAGAACTGGCTTCTTCTACTTTTTGTTTTTTTTGTAATTCACGATTGAGTTTTTCACGGGCAATTTTTTCCAAATATACTATATCAGCATTGGCTTGACTTTGTTCAGCTTTAGCTTGCTTCAAGAGCACTTCAAATTTTGCTTGCTGACCTTGGGTCAATTGTACTATTTGAGCTTTGGTATTTTTTTGTTCATCGAGTACATCTTTTTTGTTGTCCAAAATACTTTTGAGAGCATCCAGCTCCGTAATATCTTTTTCTAGATCAGCCTGATCATTGAGCATAGCCATTTTGACAGTTTTTAGGTCATTGACCTGCAGGACTACCATATCTTGCATTTTTTCTAGCTGGTCTATCTGATTCATAAAATCGCTAAAATTCTCATTGACAATCAGAATTTCCAAAAGACTACTTTGTTGTTGGCTCTGGTGCAAAGATCGTAAAATTTCCGCTACATTTTCCTTGAGGCTAGCTATTTCTTTTTCTTTGGCTTGGATTTTGAGCTCAGTGTTTTCGATTTTTAGATTAGTTGCCTCTATTTCTAGGTTAGCCGCCTGAATTTCTAAATTTATTTTGGCAATATTGGAGTTCAAGATGCTGAGCTGAGCTGATAGCTCCCCTATTTCATTTTTTTTGGCCTCAATATTTTTTTGGTAAACGGCCATTTGTTTTTTGAGCTCATCAATCTGGCTTCTCTTGTCATTGATATCTTGGTTGATTTGCCAGCTATCGACCTTGTCTAGATCATCGAGAGTATACTCTACAGCCAAAATATATTTATTAAACAAAAATAAGCCTAAAATACTTAAGCTAATCAAAGAAATAACTAATTTTTTTTGTTTTGGTATTATGAGGGGCATCAAAATCGTTTAGATATAACTATATTATATCATATTTTCAGAAATTTGGCAATTTCTTTTAGGCTAATTGTGATTGAGCCCAGCTAATTCTTTTGAGGCTTTCTGCTGGTCCTAAAAATTCTAGTATTTCTACTGGTGAGGGGCTTTTGTCTAAGCCAGATAGTGCAAAACGAATCGGCCAAAACACATCACCAGGCGTCAGGCCGTTTTGGGTGACAATATTTTGTAAGTTTTGGTTGAGTATTTCACTGCGCCACTGTTCTTTTTCTAGTTTGCTCAAGAGCTCGCTAGCCAAGCTCAATCCTTTTTTGGTATTTTCGAGGGTACTTTTTTTGAAAATCAAATTCTTAGTTTCATAGTTAGGCACTTGCCATAAAAAAGCAGACAGTTCAGCTAGATCTTCCAATTTGTTGATACGGGCCGAAAATAATTTCAAAACATCCTCTGCTCTATCCTCATGCCCTGATAAATATTTTTTAGCTAAAGCAATTAAATTTTGATACTCCTCTCCTTGGCGACTGACAATATTTTTGATGTATTCAGCGTTGAACCAATCTAATTTTTGACGATCAAAAATAGCGCCAGATTTGTGTATTTTATCCAAAGAAAATGTTTTTATTAATTCCTCAAGAGTAAATATTTCTTGTTCTGTGCCAGGATTCCAGCCGAGCAAGGCTACATAATTGACCAAGGCTTGTGAAAGATAGCCATGCTGCAAAAAATCTTCAGCTGCTACATCACCTTGGCGTTTGGATAGTTTGCTGCGGTCGGGATTTAGTAACAAAGGCAAATGCACAAAGATGGGCATCTGGTAGCCAAAGGCTTGGTAAAGTAAGACATGTTTTGGTAGAGATGGTAGCCACTCTTGTCCTCTGATTACATGGCTGATTTTCATGTTATGATCATCGACTACATTGGCCAAATGATAGGTAGCAAAACCATCAGATTTTAACAATATAAAATCATCCAAATCTTCGCTTTTGACCACAATTTGGCCGTGTATTTGGTCATTACAGACGATTTCTGTGTCAGGGGAAACTTTGTACCTGACCACTGCTTTTTCACCCATTTTGAGCCTTTTGGAGGCCTCTAGGGGCTCTAGATTACGACAAAAACCGTCATATTTTGGTACTTTTTTTTCTGCTTTTTGACTTTCTCGTAGCTTTTCCAATCTCTCTTCTGAACAAAAACAATAATAGGCTTTTTTTTCATTGACTAATTTTTCAGCAGCGGCTTGGTAAGTAGCTAGTCTGTGGGACTGGATATATGGCCCAAAATCACCAGTGCTAGTGACCTGATCCCCTTGGAGCTTGACACCCTCGTCAGCAGTCAAGCCAAAGTTGTCCAAGGCTATGATTAATTTTTCCACTGCACCGGGTACATATCTTTCTTGGTCAGTGTCTTCGATACGCAAGATAAAAGTACCCTGCTGTTGTTTGGCGACCAAGTAGGCATATAGCGCTGTGCGTAAGCTACCGATGTGTAGATAGCCAGTCGGACTAGGAGCAAAGCGTGTGCGGATATTATTTTTTTCTGTTGTCATATTTATATTTTAAAACATTATAATAAAAAACAAAAATAGAGCGATAAATTCTTTTGAATCTTTTGGGTTGTCTATACAAACGCCAGAGCCATTCAAAACCAAAGCTACGCATGATTTTTGGTGCGCGTGGCAAGGCTCCGGACAAAAAATCAATAGCCCCACCCACACCGACCGCTATCCTGATGCTAGGCATTTTAGTCATATTTTCATAAAGCCAGAGATCTTGACGCGGTGCGCCCATAGTAGAGAGAATCACTTGTGGTTTGTACATATTGGCTAAAGTGATACTGGTGTTTTCATCGCCAATATAAAATCTTAATTTTGGAAATTTTTTTGCTACAATTTTTTGCAAATCATCAGGCCTGGTCAATCCTTGGCTGTACAAACAAAAAAGTATTTTGCCGTTATTTTGTGAGACCAAGTCAATCAACTTGTAGATCAGAGTAGCACCAGTCAATCTATCATCAATCGATATGTCATGACCTAAAAATTTTAAAGCTTGGATGATGCCAGTGCCGTCAATAGTAGATAGACTTGCTTCATTGATAATTCTGGCAAACAGTTCATTTTTTCTAGCAGCCAAAATAAATTCCGGATTGACCGTGACTATCTGGTGCTGGTTGTCGGAGTCATAAAAAGATTGTAAAATTTCCCGGAGCTTAAGCTCGGGTATTTTTTGGACTTTGATATTGAATAAATGGTAGTCAACAATGTTCATAAGTCAAAAGTTTGCAAATTGGTATAGATTGGTCCGCGGGGTGTCAATTCACTTTGCATGAGATAAAAATAATTGACCGTAAATTGATCATTGCTTTGCCAAGACGACAAAGCAGCGAATTCAGCAGGCTCTATTTTTTGTTTAATACGAGCCAAAGTCAGATGTGGAGTGAATTGTCTACTTTCTAGATTAGCTAAACCAGATTGAAAAAGATTTTGTTCTATTTTTTGGTACAAAGCATCAAGCTCGGGATTTTTAGCTACTTTGATAAAAATAACTTCTGGCCTACTAGCGGGCGAGGCCACTGCCCTCTCCAAGCTCAGATCAATAGTCTGGCCAGTGCTTTTGATCTGCTCCAAAGAAGCAATAATTTCTGGTAGTTTATCTAGGGGTACGGCTCCCAAAAATTTTAAAGTCAAATGCATCTGCTCAGGTAAGACTAAACGCATTCGGTCTATAGGTAAGTCCAATTGACAGAATTGCTTGTGTAGTTTTTTGGCTAGACCAGGATCTACCGGCAAGCTTATAAATAAACGTAATTGTTCCATGTAGGCATTTTAACCTAAAATAAGCCAAAAATCAAACTTTTACTTGGTGATCTAGCATTTATTTGCTATAATAACATAAATGTTTAATTTAAATAAAAATATGCGTCAAATACTCGCTTTATTTTGTTTGTGGTCTTTTTTGAGTCCAGTAAATATTGCCTTGGCTCAGCTAGATAGCCAACAATTTGATTATAATATAATACTTTCAGATGAAGAAGCTGTTGATCACACTGCTCTATCTTTGGCGGAAATACAACAATTTCTACACCAAAAAAATAGCTATTTACAGAGCTATTATTTTACTGGCTACAATCCTGGTCCTGGTGAGCCCATTACTAGTGATGAAAATATACGCCTTGACTATACTAGAGCTCGTTCTGCTGCTGAAATCATCTACAATGCCTCCATTGAAGCCAAGATTAATCCAAAATTTATCATTACTACTCTACAAAAAGAGCAGGGTCTGATAGAAAAATCAGAGCCAGATCAAAGAGCTCTGGATTATGCTACGGGCTATTATTGTTTTGATGGTCAGGCTTGCAATCCACAGTGGCAAGGTTTTGGTAAGCAGGTCAGGGCTGCGGCCTTACAATTTAGAGATTATATCGACAATATACACACTAGGCCATATCAGCCAGGAGTACCGGCCAATATCGATGGTAAAGTAGTCACACCAGCCAATCGCATCACAGCCGCTATGTATGTCTACACTCCTCATCTGCACGGCAATCGTTTGTTTGCTACTATTTGGGAAAGATATGATTTTGGTCAGATCAGTCAAATAGTCAAAACATTGATACCCTATGGCGCTGTGGTTCAGGCCAAATCTGGTGATGACAAAGATTCTATTTATCTGATTCATGATGGTAAAAAAATGCTTTTTGCTGACAAAAACGCCCTAGTCTCTCGCTATGATCCCAAGCAAGTACAAAAAGTAGAAGCAGAAGAAATCACTAAATTTGCTGATGGTCCTAGCATCAAATATCCAAACTACTCTATCTTGGAAAGCCCTAGTGGTAAGAGATACTTGATAGATGGTTTGGCCAAAAGATTGATTAGTAACAATGAAGTGTTTAGACAACTGGGTTTTAGCGCAGATGAGATCATCAAAGTCCAGCAGAGTGATTTGGATCAGATTGCCGACGGTGCATCTTTGACAGCCGAGAGCAAGTATCCCTTGGGCAAGCTTTTGCGCAGCACCAAAACCAACGGCGTTTACTTTGTCAAAGACAATGTCAAATCACCAATTGTTGACCCAATGATTATTAAGCTGAATTTTCCAACACTAAAAATAACCGCTGTTGCTCAAACTGTTTTAGAGGCTTATGATAATGCTTTGCCGGTTATATTGAAAGATGGCACTCTAGCCAAAGTACCATCAGATCCTAGTGTTTATGTGATTGCCGATGGTAAACGTCGCTGGATTAATGACCCAGAAACATTCGAAAGACTGGGCTACTCTTGGACCAATATCCAAAATATTTCAGAAAGAGTCTTGTATTTACACGAGGCTGGTGAAGTTATTAAATTATAAATTATGATAGTTCATGCTTGCTTTGTCCCCCATCCACCACTACTCATTCCTGAGGTGGGCAAAGACAATATCAATCATCTCAAAGAAACCCAAGCGGCTTATCAACGCTTGGAATCAGAATTGTATGCACGCAAACCAGAAGTTTTGCTAGTCATCTCATCACACAGTCTACACCAAAGCTCCTTTAGTATCAACCAACAACCAAAAGTAAATATCAACTTTAAAAGATTCGGTGATTTGATTACCAATTTAGAATTTCAAAATGATATTGCTATTGGTTATAAAATAAAAGAGGCAACAGAAACAGAGATGCCGATTATTTTAAGTGCCGAGCAAGTGATTGATTATGGTGCTGGTGTACCTTTGTTTTATCTAGCCAACCATTTACCAAATTGCCAAATTTGCGTCATTCATCCCGCCAAAGATTTGGATTATGCTGATCATGTCAAATTTGGTGAATTGATCAAAGAGCAATTAGCTAGCTATCCAAAAAGAGTCGCCATTATTGCAGCTGGCGATCTATCACATCGTTTGCATCAGGACTCTCCGGCTGGCTACTCTCCCCGCGCCCAAGAGTTTGATCAAAAAATTATCAAGTTGTTAGCAGAAAAAGATTTTGACGCCCTAGTCAAATTTGATAAATTTTTGGCTGAAGAAGCCAAAGAGTGCGCCCTCAAGCCATTGCTAGTACTGATGGGTATTATCAAGGATATAAATTTTGAACCAGAAAAATTTAGCTATCAAGCCCCCTTTGGCATTGGCTATCTAGTCGTTAACTTTGCAATAAAATAACCCTATTACTTAGGGTTATTTTCTTTTTGGCTAGTGAGCTTGAAAAAATATCGCCAAGCATCCTGGCCCTTGGCTAGCTCTTTGGTGTCATCAAAACATTTTTCTACAAAGTTGCGATCAAGCTCCTTGCAGACCTTGAAGACTGAGCTACGCTTGAAATTTGGCACCCCTAATTCATTGATGATTTTGAGGGCCATATCTTGCCAAGCATAGGCTGGTGCTTTGACCTTTTGCTTGTTTTTAAATATATCCTGTATTGAATCCATGTAGTTTATTATAGCAGATTTTATCTATTTGACAAAAAGTTATAAAATTGTTATACTATAATTTATGTTTAAAATTATTAAATATCCTGATCCATTTTTACGTCGAACCGCCAAAAAAGTTGCGGTTTTTGATGCTGAGCTCAAAAAAATAGTTTTGGATATGGTCGAGGCAATGTATCAAGATGATGGCATTGGTTTGGCTGCGCCTCAAGTAGCTTTGAGTCAGAGATTGCTGGTCATTGGTAAAAATGACGGTAAAAGCTACGATGTTTATATCAATCCGGAGATTAGTTTTTTTTCCAAAGATAAAAGCCTAGGTGAAGAAGGCTGCCTTTCTTTGCCACAGATATTTGGCTTGGTCAGAAGGGCCAAAAAAATTCACGTCAAATATCAAGATATCAATGGTGATGTTCATAAAAAAAAGCTCAGTGGTCTAGAGGCCATTGTTTTGCAACACGAGCTAGACCATCTGGATGGCATTTTATTTATTGATCGCGCAGAAGAAATCACTAAAGGCCAAGATATTTTAGATAGCTTGAAACCATAATGTCTACCAATAAAAAAATAATTTTTTGGGGCACTCCTCTGTTTGCCTTGCCCAGTTTGGAAGCACTACACAAATTAGGATTGTTAAACGCTGTGGTCACTAGAGCTAGCCAACCAGCTGGTCGTGGTCGCCAAGTAGTCGATAGTCCAGTGAAAACTTGGGCCTTAGAACACAAGGTTCCGGTTTTAGATTTTGCAAAATTGGACCAAGATTTTTTAGCAGCTATAAAAAAATACTTACCAGCTACTTTTGTGATTGTTGCTTATGGTAAGCTAATAAAGCAAGATGTTTTGGATTTATCAGAGCTAGCTGCTATCAATTTACACCCCTCCAAATTACCAAAATTTCGTGGACCATCGCCTATCCAGTCAGCTCTTTTGACTGGCCAAAAAAATACAGCTGTCACCATCATGCAGCTAGATAATCAGATGGATCATGGTCCGATTTTGGCCCAAGAAGAAGTGTCTATTGCTGATGAAGATAATTTTTCTACCCTGAGTGAAAAACTCAGCCGCAGTGGTGCTGATTTATTACAAAAAATTATCTTTGATTATTTGGCTGAAAAGCTGCAACCAGTAGCGCAAGATGATAGCCAAGCTACTATTTGTCATTTGATCCAAAAAGAAGACGGCTTGATAAATTGGGCAGATTCAGCTGAGGTGATTATCAATAAAATAAGAGCTTACAATCCTTGGCCATCGGCTTATAGCAAGTTTAACGGTATAGATATTAAAATTTTTACAGCCAAAATTACTGATAAAAAATTAAAACCAGCGGAAATAGAAATACAGCACGATCAATTCTTTGTCGGTACTGCTAGTCAAGCTATAGAAATTTTGGAGCTACAGCCAGCTGGTAAAAAAATAATGCCAGCCGCTGATTATGTCAGAGGTTTGCGCAAAAAATAAAATATTTATTCTAAGATTTTACGCTGGTAATTAGCTGGCAACAATTGATTGAGGCGCTCGACAGCGGGCGCGTCTTTTTTTTCGATATATTTAGCCAACAAAATAGCCAATTTATTGTGTAGCCAGTGATCATCATGCCCACTTTGTGATGGCTGATCTTTTTCTTGTATCAGATAAGCCTCGGCTTCACTGAGTCGATCAGCGTAAATAGCCTCCATGAAATCATGGCTACTTTTGATGGCCTGTTCATCGTTTTTTGTCTCTTCTATTTTTTCTGGCCCGTCATCCTCTATTTTTTTGCTTGAGAAAAATTTTTCAAAAGGGTTCATATTGTTTATTTTAATAATTGTAAAGCTTTGATCAGTGGCTCATCAATTTTGGTGTTTGGGTCATTTTTGACCTCTATGTCTGGCCTGATACCCCTATTTTCTACTGAGTTGCCCAGACCAGTGAGCCACTCAAAGTAGGTATATTTGATGGCTGAGCCATCAGCAAAATTTTGGAGCATCTGCCCTGTCCCCTTGCCATAGCTAGTTTCACCAACTAATTTTGCTTGGTTATTTTCTTTGAGAGCAGCGGAAAAAATCTCAGCAGCCGAAGCGGTGCTACCATTGATCAGGACAATAGTTGGTATATTTAATTTTTCATTGGTACGGGTATAGTATTTTTCTGTGTGCGAGCGAAAATTTTCTTGTAAAACCAAAGCATCAGGAGCAAGCCAGACATCGATAAGAGCTAGAGCTGCATCAGTGTAACCACCGGGATTGTTTCGTAAATCAATGATAATCCCTCTAGTATTATTGTCGATATTTTGCTGGCGCAAATTGTTAAACTCTGAGAGCATATTGGGAGAAAAACTACTGATACTAAAATAAACTATATTATTTTCCAATTTTTTGGCTGTCACATTAGGGATAACTATTTTTTCTCTAATAATTTTTACTTCAAATGTCGCTTCAGTGATGGGGCGGTATATTTTGAGTTTGACCACACTACCTTTTGGTCCTTTGATGAGACTAATACTTTTATCCAAAGAAAAATTACGAATACTCAAATCATCTATTTCCAGCACTTGGTCATTCGGCTCTAGTCCGGCTTTGAAAGCTGGTGAGTCGATCAAGGGGGTGACAATAGTAAAGATATTGTTTTTGATATCAACCATAGCGCCGATTCCCTCTACCGAGCCCTCGATGCTATTGTCAAATTGAGTTTTTTTGCTGGGCGTAAAAAATTGAGTATAAGGATCGTCCAAAGACTCAGCCAGACCAATCAAAGATCCGTAAAATAACTTTTGGTCATTGATTTTTTCTGGCTTATAATAATTGTCTGCCAATATACCACGCAATTCATTGTATTGTTGAAAATTAATAGCATTCTCATCTTCTTTTAATGCCACATCTTTGGCAATGCTTAAAGCATTGATTTTTTCTGGGGCTAAAGTGATTGCTAATTCATTGCTCAGCTCGAAGCCGTCACTATCTATGCTGATTTTATAACGATTGAGATCCAAGGGGTTGACGTACCAAATTTCATTTTTTTTATTTTTTTCAAACAAAAATTGTCCGCTGTATTTTTTGGCTAGATTATAATCAGCGTATTTTTGCTCAGTGGCCAAGGGTATTTTTTTGAGAACAGTAGAAGAAACTGTTTTAGAAAATTTATCGATGATTGTTTGTAGATCTGAGCTACTATCTACGGGGTATCTTTCTTTACTGCTTGGCTCCAGATACCACACTTTTTCATTAAAAATATTATCTTCCAAAATAAAGCTACCCAAATAGCGATCAATAAAACGACCATCGATTATTTTTACACTATTAGCTTGAGCACTTACTAGTGGTAAAAATATAAATAAAAAAGAAATAAATATTATTTTTTTCAACCTGTTAAATAAATTTTTTCTTAAATTATAGACATTATTCATATTATTTATATTTTATTTATTTAATAATTTATGTGCACCGTTTAAATTTTATTTAACATGGTGAATACATTTTTAGATTATTTTTTTAATTTTTTTTCAGTCACCCAAAAACCCATGTACTTGCCGAGCATTAGTCTAGTTTGTGCATCAATAGCTGGTAGTGAGCCAAAAAGTATCATACTAAAAGGAATGATAAACCACTGCAGAGCCATCATCAAATAACGATAATATTTTGACCACATTTTACTTTTGAGATGTATAGGCATGGGTGGCAAGATAATGACGCTCATCAAGGCAATGGTGGCAATACTCAGCATACCAGCGCGCATCAAATTTTCCATGATAAAAGGAGCATTTTGGGCTGCCACAGTGGTCAAAGACTGGTATTCGGCTATTTTGAGTGGCAACCAACCCATCAGAGTGATCAAGACTGGTGCAGTGGCCCAAGAATAAACACCTTCTGTCTGATTCCAAATATAGCGCAATTTGACGGTCCAGTGTATTTTTTTGTTGCGTTGAAAATGCCAGACCATGTAGGGAAAATGCTCTACTCCATAGGCCCAACGGCGCATTTGTTTGTATTGATTTTTGATACTACGCCAAAAATGTCCGACATAGACAGTATTCATGGAGACTGGTATGTGCATGGGCTCTACTCGATAATCACCATCGTAGTGAATCAAGCATTGCAAAAAAATCCTCGAATCTTCGGTGACAATATTATTTTGCCAAAAACCAATATCCACCAAAGCTTGCCAGCTCATGCTATGCGAAGAAAAAGTAAACAAGCGACTAGGTCTAGCCAGCTCAGTCAGCAGCCAAAAAGTAGTAGAGTTGGCGACCACTCTAGTGATAATATCCGACTCCCAAACATTGTTATGGTAAAAAGCCATTGGTTGAAAACTAGCATGATAGGGATCAGGATGGGTGATAAATTTGTTGGTCAAATAGGCAAAATAATGAGGGTGAGTGACTGTATCGATATCAAAGGTGGAAACTATGATTTTTTTGTAGTCAAAATTATTGGCATCAATATATTTTTTTACCTCTCCTCCGCTATAGTAAAGATTTGATCCTTTGCCAATGACATCACCTTGGAGATTGTCAGGGTGAGCAGTCACAATAATTTGGTGAAAATACGAGGCATATTTTTCACTGATATAATCAGCAATGGGTTGGAATTGTTCTTGAAAACGACCCTCACCAGCCAAGACAACAATAAATTTTTTGGTATCGTATTTTACTTGGGTAAGATTATAAAAAGTAGTTTCTACTATTTCTTGGGGTTCACCAGCTGTCGGCAAAAATATCACATGATAATACTCGGACCAATTTTTTTGTGTAGTAGCCAACAACTGCCACCAATCTGTCTTGATAGCTTGACGGTATTTGGCCCAAGAATTCATCAAGTGTATCCACATGTAGGTCAAGCGCAAGACCCAATATAGATCAAAAGCTATGATAAAATATATACCCCAAAGTGGCGCAAAGAAAGAAAGAAGTATAGCTACCAAAAATGTCACCCAGACTAAAAATCCAGGGATAATCTCTAAAAAACGATACCAGTAATAATCTTTGTAAACTTGTTTCATATTTTTGACTTATTTGATTGACTCTATGTTGTATTCTACTAATTTATCTTTGGGGCCGTAAACAAAATTTGCTTTTATCTTGTCACCTTGCAAAACTATTGGCCACCAGAGTTGATTATCTGGCCACATTTTTTTGTAGGGTATTTTATCTAGATCAAACCACTGCGGTAGCATCTCTTCGCTTTCTACGGGCTGACCATCAAATTGAAGAGTTTGAAATGCATGAACTTCAAATTTATCATTGTTGTTTGTCCAAGAAAAATTTATAACAGCTTTTTCTTCAAGTGAAAAAACATTCAACTCGCATTCCTCAAAAACTTCTCTTTTAGCAGCTTCTTCATAAGTCTCCCCTTGATCTAGCTTGCCACCAAAAGTATTCCACTTGTTCATGCCAAAACCACGCTTTTTAAAGCCGAGTAAAATTTTGTTATCTTTGATGATAAATGTCGTGGCTGCCAGAATCATTATTGTACTTGGTGACCAAATTCTTCATCTTCATCGTCAGCCATAGCATCCTGCATGGTCTTATGAATACGTCCATCAATGTGATTGGCTGGGGCATAGATGGTATAAATTTTGAGTGATTCTGATCCAGTATTGATAAAATTGTGCTCTGTGCCTGGAGTGACCACTACTACATCGCCAGCGCCGACTACTGTTTCTACGCCATTGAGCAAGGCCTTGCCATGACCAGACAAAAAAAATAAGGTCTGCTCCACATGATCGTGTGTTTCTAGGCCCACTTCTTCACCAGGCTTGATATCCATGACTACCAGTTGGCTTTTTTGGCCAGTAAATAGGACCGTGCGAAAATTACTGTTCTCTTTAGTGGTGTCTAAAATGTTTTTTTGATAGTTCATAAATTATAATTTAATTTTTTATATTTTTAGCTTTTT
>CAYUER010000008.1:22325-32523 GCA_964443785.1 uncultured Gammaproteobacteria bacterium | reverse complement strand
ATTAATAAATTGTGTAAATATTATAAAGTAAAAAAAGAAATATGTCAAGAATTAATCCAAATACTTAGCTTTATTTTTTAAATGCTCCTGATAATTACGCCCGTAGATCACCTGACCCTCCTTGGTAGTCAGAAAAAAATAATAATCATTGGCTTTAGGGTACAAGGCAGCTTCGATGCTAGCCAAACCAGGGTTGGCTATCGGTCCTGGCGGCAAACCATCATTACGATAGGTATTGTAAGGCGATTCTATCTGCAAATCAGCATAAGTAGGCTGAGTCACTCCTTTGCCGGTAATAAAATTGATAGTGGCATCAGACTCAAGGCGCATACCATCACGCATACGCTTGATAAAAATATCAGCAATCATTTTCTTATCATGATCATCTGGTACTTCTCTTTCAATAATTGAAGCTAAAATCAAGACCTCATAGATAGACTTATTTTGACGTTTGATCTCGTCACGCAAATCGGTATTTAATTTTTTATCAAAATTATTTAAAGTTTTTTTGACAAAGTCATCAACCGTAGTATAACGATCGGTAAAATAAGTATCTGGGAAAAGATAGCCCTCTAGAGTGGCCTCTTTGGGGGCATCCATCAAAAATGAATACTGATCTTGCCAATCTTTTTTGTGGTCTGTAGCTGACAAAAAATCTTGACCACTCAAACCATTTTTATCCAATACTTTGGCGATCATATTACGATCATAGCCCTCTGGTATCAAAATCGAGGCTTGAGTATTGCTCGGCAATCTCATCAAATTACCCGTCAATTGATAAATAGAAATATCGGCCGGTATATCGTGAATGCCCGCTACTACTCTATTTTCCGACTTTAAAAGCCAGAGCCAAGTTTCAAAAATAAATTTATTTTTAATTAATTTTTGTTCACCTAAATTTTGACTAATCTCATTCACTCCTTGGCCATTTTTTACTACAAAAGTAGCTGCTGCTTGACCATTGCCCGAAAACAAAAAATAAGCACAAACAGTAGCCACCAAAACTAGCAACAAAATAAGCGACCAAAAAAATATTTTTAATTTTTGTAACATTATATTTTAAGAATAATACCTAAGATCAAAGTATAAATAAAAAACCAATAAAATTTATCTTGGCTAACTATTTTTTTCAATAAAAATAGACTAGCAAAGCCAACGAAAACCGTCACCAACAAACCCCACAAATAAATCGGCTGCCAAACTAAATCTTTCACTCCCAAAATAAAAGAAGCAGCAATAGCCGGTATGGCTAAAATAAAAGTATACTCAAAGGCTTGTTTTTTATTAAGACCCAATAACAAAGCGGTTGACAAAACTAAACCGCTACGCGATACTCCCGGCAGCACGGCTAGACCCTGCACTAGACCCAAGGCAATCGCCATCCAATAATTCAATTTTCTTGACTCTTTACCAAAACGTGAGGCTAGCACAAAAGCACTGGTCAACAAAAAACCAGTAGCAGCAAAACTGATAGTCCTATAATCCTCGATCTTGGTATAAAAAAACAAACCAATCGATCCAGTCACTGCCGTACTAATCAGCAAATACAACCACCATTTACTTTGTTCAATTGGCCAATTATTGGGGCGGTGAAAAAAACTTTTGATCATCTCTACTAGCTGCTGGCGGAAAAAAACTATAATCACCAATAAACTCCCAAAATGTAAAAAAATATCAAAAGAAACATTGAGCTCCAAAGCCATCAATTTTTCCACCAAAACCAAGTGACCATCGCTAGAAATAGGCAACCACTCCGTAATACCCTGAATAATACCCAAAATTGTCGCTTGTAAAAAATTCATTGTTTTTTATATCAATTTTGCTATAATTTACCCTATTGAGTAGCCCCCTTCAGTGGAACTGCCAATTTTCTTAAATAATAATAGTAAATATTATATGAATTATCAACTTTTTGCTATCCCCCTACTAGTCATGATCATCAACCAGATCATCAAAGTACTGCTAGAAATGCGTAAGGGCAAATTTAGCTGGCCAGTCATCTTAAGCTATGGTGGCATGCCCTCTTCTCACGCCGCGGTCGTCAGCTCACTGACCTATGTCATGGGCTACTACGAGGGCCTACAATCACCTAGTTTTGCTCTAGCGCTAGTTTTAGCCCTTTTGATACTACGCGATGCTACGGGCATCCGCTGGCAGCTAGGCAACAATAGCAAAATCATCAATCGCTTGATCAAGGAGCTACCTGATGACCGTGAATATACCTTCCCCATACTACACGAACGCTTTGGTCATCGCAATATCGAAGTATTCTTTGGTATTATTGTCGGCCTATTGGGCGCCGCCCTTTTGGTCAAAATCTGGTAAAATAAAAAACTAAACCAAGGAACTACCGGTCATTGTCGGTGGTTTTTTGAGACCCATGATTTTCAAAATAGTAGGAGCCACATCAGCCAAAACTCCCACTGGTGTGATATGACTCAAGTCTTTGCCGGCTACTCCGGTCAAAACACTCTTACCAGCAAATTGTTGGCCAATGATAAACAAAGGAACAGAATTGTTGGTGTGCTCTTTGTTGATCTCACCAGTCTGCAAATCATACATCTGCTCGGCATTGCCATGGTCAGCGGTGATCAATACCACACCTTCATAAGACAAGACTGTTTCGGCAATTTCTCCAATCAATTGATCCAAAACCTCTATAGCCTCTACCGTGGCTTGGATATTGCCAGTGTGACCAACCATATCAGGATTGGCAAAATTCAAAACTATAAAATCAAATTTAGACTCCTTGATAGCTTGGTTGACCTTGGATGTAATCTCGCGAGCAGACATAGCTGGCTTTTGGTCATAAGATGTGACCTGTGGAGAAGGGACAAGTAATCTCTCCTCACCATCAAAAATCTGTTCTTGACCACCATTGAAAAAATAAGTGACATGAGCATATTTTTCGGTCTCAGCTATGTGTAGCTGCTTCAAACCAGCCTCCGAAATAATCTTGGCCAAAGGATGATCGATAATCAGCGGTGGAAAAGCCACTTGGACTGGCAAATCTTTTTCGTATTCGGTCATAGCCACAAAAAACAAATTATCTAGATACTGGCGCTGAAATTTTTCAAAACCAGGCAAGACCAAAGCTGTGGTCAATTGACGAGCACGGTCTGATCGAAAGTTAAAAAATATTACTGCATCATCTTTTTTGATCTGCCCTCTGGGCTTTTTCATGTCATCAATAATGACAGTCGGCGGAATCTGCTCATCAAAAATATTTTTAGCATAATAACTTTCAATCGCCTTGACTGGATCATCAAATTTTTCATCAGACTGAGCATCCACCATGGCACGATAAGCTTTTTCGATCCTATCCCAACGATTGTCTCGATCCATCCCCCAAAAACGACCACCAATAGTAGCAATAGTGCCCAAGCCTACTTCTTTTAATTTGTCCTGCAATTTGCTGATAAAATTGCTAGCACTATTGTACAAAGTATCACGACCATCCAAAAAAGCATGAACATAAACTTGGCCTACTTTTTCTTTGTGCATTAATTCCAGCAAAGCATACAGGTGCTCATTGTAGCTATGTATACCCCCGGTACTGACCAAACCAATCAAATGAACAGCGCTGTTTTTTTCTTTGGCGTGTTTAGCTGCCTGCAAAAAAGCTTCATTTTTGGCAAAAGTGCCATCAGTAATCGACTTATTGATGCGGGGTAAATTTTGATAAGGAATCAAACCAGCACCCAGCGACAAGTGTCCCACCTGACTATTGCCCATCTCTCCCCACGACAAACCAACAGCCTCACCCGAAGCAGCAATTGGCATGACTGGATAATGAGTCGCAAATTTATCAAAATTTGGGGTCTTGGCTATAGATATAGCATTGGCTCGAGCTGGTGGTGCTATACCAAAACCATCAAGAATGATTAATACGACTGGTCGTGGTCTACTACTCATTTTATTTTATGATTAATGAATCAGCAGTCATTTCACTTGGTTTTTTTACTCCCAAAATATCCAAAATAGTCGGAGCAACATTACAAAGACTGCCATTGTTTTTTAATTTATATTTTTCTTGCTCATTGATGACGATAAATGGCACTTGATTGCAGGAATGCTCGGTTTCTACCTCACCTGTTTTGAGATTAATCATGTCTTCAATGTTGCCATGATCAGCGGTAATGACGGCTGTGCCTTTTTTCTTGAGTATAGTCTTGACTAGTAAGCCCAGACATTCATCGACTACTTGGACTGATTTGATGGCTGCTTGGAGATTGCCAGTATGACCAATCATGTCTAGATTGGCAAAATTCAAAACTACAAAATCATATTGTTTTTTATTCAAAGCCTTAACAACATAACGCGTGATCTCTCGAGCAGACATAGCTGGCTTCAAATCATAAGTTGGTACTACCTGCGATGGTATGTTGACTCGCTGTTCACCGACAATAGCACGATCATAGCCACCATTGAAAAAATAAGTGACATGGGCATATTTTTCTGACTCGGCAATATAAAGCTGTCGATAATCAGACATCGCCTCGACAATAGTGCCTTTGAGGTCCATGCTAGGAAAGGCTGTCAAAATACTATCAAGGTCTGGACCAAAATCTGTCAAAGCTACAAAAAGTAAATTCTTAATTGTATTTGATCTAGTAAAAGATCCAGGATTTTTTTGCTCAAAATTTGGCTGAACAAAAACTTTGGACAACTGACGAGCGCGGTCTGAGCGCAAATTGAAAAATACTACTGCATCATCATCACCGATGATGCCGACTGGCTTGTTTTGCTCATCGACTATCACTGTCGGTAAAATAAACTCATCACTCTCTCCGCGATTGTAAGCCTGACTAATAGCATCTTCGACACTGCCAGCTGTTTGGCCATGTCCCAAAGTAATAGCTTCATAAGCCATCTTGGTCCTGTCCCAAGCTTTTTTCCTGTCCATAGCATAAAATCGACCCATCACGCTCGCTACTTGCACGCGGGGGCTATCAAATACTTTGTGGTAATGATGCAAAATTTTGAGAGCAGCAAAACGCGGACTATCACGACCATCAGTAAAAAGATGTAGATATATTTTTTGTTTTGTCTTGTTGACAAAAAAACTGAGCAAGGACAGCAGGTGATCCATGTCTGAGTGCGGACTAGAGACATCACAAATCAAACCCATCAAGTGTATATCAGAATTATTATTTTTGGCATGCTTAGCTACTTGTAATAAGGCTGGATTTTTGAAAAAAGTACCATTGTTGATGCTTTTGGAAATCACCACATCATCCTGCTCAACCAGTCGACCAGCACCGATATTCATATGACCAGCCTCAGAGTTTCCGGGCTGACCTTTGGGCAAGCCCACATATTCAGCAGAGGCATTGATCTTGGTGTTAGAATATTTTTTGAAATAGCTATCAATATTGGGCGTCTTGGCCAAGGCAATAGCATTGCCGGTCACTTCCTTGCTCAAGCCCCAGCCATCCAAAACCATAAGTACCAAGGGTAATTTGTTATTTTTGAAATTCAACATTATTGTAAACTTTGTTCAATATTTAATAAACGATTATACTTGGCAATCCTTTCACCGCGAGCAGTCGAACCTGTTTTGATATAATCAGCGCTGACGGCTACAGCTAGATCAGCAATAGTAGTATCATTGGTCTCACCACTCCGATGAGAAATGATGACTTGATAATTATTTTGCTTAGCCAAAGTAATAGCCGCCAAAGTTTCAGTCAAAGTACCAATTTGATTGGGCTTGATCAAAATAGTATTAGCCGCTCCAAGCTCAACACCTTTTTGCAAACGCTCCGTATTGGTCACAAACAAATCATCGCCGATAATTTTTACTTGATGATTTTTGACAAAATCATCGCGAGTAAAATGCTGCCAAGCTGACCAATCTTCTTCATCAAAAGGATCCTCCAGCAAGCGCAAATCATAGGCCTGCATCAAGTGAAGATAATACTCCGTCAACTCCGTAGCGCTAAACTCTGCCTGTTCCAATGGCAATTTGTAAACACTGCTCAAGCGATCATAAAAAACTGAAGCACCAGCATCAATGCCCAACAAAATATCTTGACCAGATTGATAGCCGGCCGACTCAATGGCCTGATGAATCAAATCAAAAACCTGTCGGTGAGATTTTACATGAGGTGAATAGCCACCCTCATTGCCCAAGTCAGTATCAAGACCCAAGGAGCTTAGTAGCTTGCCTAGCTGATGAAAAATTTCTGATGCTTGACGCAATTTTTCTGCAAAACTTGGGGCACTGTGTGGCACCAGCCAAAACTCCTGAATATTGATATTGGTACTACCGTGTTTGCCACCATTGATGACATTGACTACTGGTGTCGGCAAATGCCAAGCAGTCAATCGATAATCATATAGTTGACGCAAGTATTTATATAAAGGCTGTCCATTGGCCTTGGCCGCTACCTGCGCACAAGCCAAAGAAACACCTAAAATAGCATTGGCGCCTAGTTTACTTTTATTTTTAGTACCATCAAGCTGAATCATCAGCTCATCAATCTTTTTTTGCTCAGTCACTTCTAAACCAGCCAATTCTTTGGCGATGATATGATTGACATTGCTGAGAGCTTTTTGCACACCTAGACCAGCATAGCGCTGCGGATCATTGTCACGCAGCTCAAAAGCTTCAAAACGACCAGTAGAAGCCCCAGAAGGCACTGAGGCCAAAGCTGTGACACCATTGCTCAAAAAAATTTCCACTTGCAAAGTCGGATTCCCTCTAGAATCCAATATTTCACTGGCGTTTATTTTTTTTATTTTCAATGGCATTAATTAAGTATAAAGTCATCATCCCCACGTCATCCTGAACTTGTCTCAGGATCTCCGAGTAACCCTTGTGGCTTGGAGATACCGAATCCGCCGGCTGGCGCATCAGCATGACGATTTATTTTATTAAATTATTTTTTTAATCTCTCTAAAGCTGGTAATTTTTTACCTTCCAAAAATTCAAGCATAGCTCCACCGCCAGTTGATACAAAACTAACCTTTTTCTCTAAATGCAAACTATTGAGCAGCTCCACTGTCTCTCCTCCGCCGATAATAACTTTGGCCCGAGTTTTTAAAATACCATTTAATAAATTCTTGGAACCTTTGATAAATAATTTATTTTCAAAATAACCCAAGGGTCCATTCCAGACAATCAATCTAGCTTTGGCTAAATTTTGTAAATAATGACGAATGGTCTGCGGACCCAAATCTACAATATAGGCACTCTTTGGTACTTTATCCACAGTCACATTTTGGCTAATCTTAGCCTCCAAACTATTAGCAACCACTAGATCTTGTGGTAAAAACATTTTTTTGGACGCCAATTTTTGTGCTGTTTTGAGCTGATCTTGATCAAAGACTGATTGACCGAGCTCGTAGCCCTGACTTTTCAAAAAAGTATTGGCCATAGCACCGCCAATAAAAATATGATCGGCGATTTTATTAAATTTTTTGATCAAGGCAATCTTGCTAGAAATCTTGGCGCCACCCAATATCACCGCTAGTCCCTGTCGACTAGCCAAGATGCTGGAAAGATTTTTTATCTCCTCTTGCAATAAAAAGCCAGCGTAGCTCGGCAAATAATAAGTGATGGCCAGCATTGAAGCATCAGTGCGATGAATATTACCAAAAGCATCATTAATATAGATGTCAGCTAGTTGGCTCAATTTTTTGGCAAAAGCTTTATCGCCTTTTTGTTCGGCTGGATAAAATCTAATATTTTCCAATAAAACTATCTGGCCGGGTTTTAATTTTTCGCTCTCTGCAATATAATCCACAAAATCACCGGACCAAAAATTCACTGGCTGTCCCAAAATTTTCTGCAAAGCATTGGCTACTGGTTTTAAAGAATATTTCTCTACTACTTTGCCGTCAGGCCTACCCAAATGAGCCACGATAATAATGCTAGCTTTTTTGGCTAGCAGATATTTGATGGTGGGCAATGAACGCCAGATTCTCTCTTGACCATTGATGGGCACTCGACCATTCTTGATGGGCACATTGAGATCCAAACGCAAGAGAACTTTTTTGTTTTTTAACTGAACTTTATTGATGGAGCGCAGTTTCATAATTTATTTTATTGTTTAGGGATAAATATTTTATTAATAGACTCTAGCTTGACTAAGCCACAGAGACTATCAGTCGGTATCTCGAGGCGACCATAATCCAAAATCCAATTAGTTTCATCAATCTTGATATCCAAATCTAGTAATTTTTGACGCAGTTCATCACTGATGGGTGTGCGATCAAAAGCCACCAAAGCACCCACCGTCTTGGTATTGGCCGCCAAAGAAGTAATCGATTCGTCAAGCTTGGCTGACTGACAATCTAAAGATTGTAACAAGATGCGATTTTCCGCTGCCTCATATTGCCTAAAAAAGAAAAAAAAGCCAGAAGCGACCAACATGACTACGGCTAAAAAAGTAAAAGAATGCTGAATTTTCATATATTTTTTCATAAAACTAACAAAAATACACTAGTATTTAGTGTATGGAATTATAACATTTTTTAAGACGAAATGGAAGACGAAATTTTTATCATTCTATTGCTTTTTGGACACCAAAAATTTGTACAAAAAAGTGCCTCGCTTGGAAAAATCTTTGAATTTGTGGCTCCTAGCCAAATTATGGCGATTTTCTAAAACTCGGATATTACTTAGTTAATTTAATTTATTTAATATAATTTTTTTAAGCTCCTCCGGCTTTAGATCAACTACTGCTAAATGTTCAAAATCAATCCATTCTATGTGATAAGCCCCCTGATAAACACTAGTCGGCTGCCACTCTGGCCCAAGACCAGATCCTAATGTACCACCAATTATCTCACAATTAAAAAAATATTCTCTTTGACCACCGAGTTCTGGATTTTTAGAAAGCATTTCATGTATTAATTCTTTTACTTTTATTTGGACACCAAGCTCTTCCTGACATTCTCGCGCTAAAGCTAATTCATTGATTTCACCGTTTTCTACTTGACCGCCAGGTAAAACCCAATAAATAAGATCATCCTTTTTTCTTTTTAGCAAAAGAATTTTATTATTTTTGATGATAATAGCGCGGACACGAGTGGGCATATTATTAAAAATCCCTTTTATCCATAAATTGAGCAAATTTTACTTTGAGCTTGGCCCAAGAATTTTCTGTCTTTGCTCTTTCTTCTGCTGTTAGCTCAAAAAAATTCTTATTAGCAAATTGGGGAAACTCCGTGATAGAACAAAGCCATATACCGGGTTGATAATAATTAGGATTAAAATTTTCACTCATTACGCCAGGCATAGCTTCGGCCTCAGTACTAAATAGTAATTTACCATTATCAGCTACTGCTATAGCATCAAACCACCTAATACTCCTATCGCTCTTATTTTGCATCCTAACTAACAATTGTCCAATTCTTTCTTCATCAGAATCTGAAAAACGCTTGGTTTCTAGTGGATTCCAATCGTGAAGAGCTGGTACCACAGCTCCAGCATCACTAGAGATAACTAAAGATTTGGTGGCTAAAGAGTAATAAATCGCTTTATTTTCTGCAATTTCCAAAAAATTTTTACCATTTTCTTCTGGCTCTGGTATTGCCTCATCAAGCAACAAAGGCGTGAAATAATCTTGGACTACTTCAATTAATTTTTTCTGTTTATGTGGATTTTTGGTAGCGATGATTATTTGGGACATATAATTAATATTTTATAAATTCAAACTAGAAATTTTGCGCAACATTAATTCTGGTTTTCCCACCAGTAATTCATCACTAATTTTTAAACCAAATGATTCAATAAATTGCCAAATTGCGGCTTTAGCTTGCTTGATATCTGTAATATTTTCTGAATTTATTAGCTCTACTTCCAAAAATAAACCTAAATTTTCTACTTCTTCTAGTACTATTTCGTAATTATCATGTATAAAATAATTTTTATGACTCTTGACTTCAACTAATTTCTCAAAGCCTAAATTATTTATTATTTTAGCGGCTGTGTTAAAATCCGATAGTTTTATCTCATGTTCTTCGGAATAAAGCCAATCACCAGAATCTTCAAATTTATTTATTTTATAAGTTAAATAATATTCATTATTTTTATTCCTTAAACGAAAACACTCTTTTAAAATACCATCTCTATCTGGCTGTAAATTTTTTCTTTGAGGACCAAAATAATAGATATCATGAGTATCTTTGAGACCTTTAAAATTAAATTTTTCTAATTTAGTCAAAGCTAATTTTTTATCTTCAAAAA
>CAYUER010000008.1:0-22225 GCA_964443785.1 uncultured Gammaproteobacteria bacterium | reverse complement strand
CCTTTAAAATTAAATTTTTCTAATTTAGTCAAAGCTAATTTTTTATCTTCAAAAACTTCAACTAAAATTTCAATTTCTTTCATTGAAATAAATTAATTTATTTAAACTGTTTAACATGTGATTTATCGCCCAAAAATATTTCCTTATTTATCTTCAAACTATCTAAAAAATATTTATCATGTGATATTACAATTATTGCGCCGGGATATTCTTTTAAGGAAAATTCAAAACTTTCCATTGTTGGCAAATCTAAATGATTTGTAGGCTCATCTAAAAATAATACAGCATTAGGAATCAAGAGCATAACAGTAATCAAAATACGCTTTAACTGACCTTGGCTCACATCCCCTAATCTCAAATTTTTTGGATTAACAAATAAAACTTTGCCGAGTACTTTCCCAAGCTCAGCTTCCGACATATTAGACTCTTTGCATAAATAATCTAAAACTGTTTGCTTTGGATTTTTTACAATTATTTCCTGCGGTAAATAAAATTTTGATTCAACGCAATGTACCTGTCCTCGTGTGACTTCCATTTCTCCTGCTAATAATTTCATTAGAGTAGATTTACCAGAACCATTTTTACCAACTATTGCCACCCTATCCCCTGTATAAACATCTAAATTTAAATTATTAAACAACGGTGTATTTTGATTATAAGCAAAATCAAGGTTTTTAAAGCTTAAAATATTTATTTTTTTATTATCTTTATCCGCCTGACCAAGGGTAAAAACTGTTTTTTGAGTCAATTTGGGTAATTTTATAGTATTCAACTCTCTGTCAAGTCGCTTGGCCTGCACTTTCGCTGCCCTAGCTAGCTTAGCCGCCCTAACTCTCATAAAAGAATTAGTAGAGATCCCCTCGTAGAGTTGCGAACGATCATTCAATATGGTTATTGACCTACCCAATCTATTGCGTTTTTTATTTTGATCTTCGTATAAACGCTCCTGTACATCATGGGCTAGAATCTTTTGTTGTTTATAAAAACTATAATTACCACCATAAATTTTTGCTTCGTGTGAATATTCATCAATTTCTATAATTTTATTTATTACCGCATCCAAAAAATATCTATCATGAGAAACAATCAATATGCCTGCTTTACTTTTTAGTATAAAATCTTTTAAATATTCTATCTGATGGCTATCTAAATTATTTGTTGGCTCATCTAATAATATTAAGTCTGGATTGACAAGCATAATAGCTGTCAAAGCTAATCTCACAACCTCCCCTCCGCTCAATTCAGATAAATTTCTTAGGCGATCCTGAGTTGTAAATTTGAAATTTTCTAATATTTCATTTTTCTTTTCTGGAAAATTCCACAAATTACGATTTTCCATTTCTCCAGACAAATAGTCTAACCTTTTTTCGAAATCACTAGACTTATCACTAGAAGATCTTGATAATAAACCGTAATATTCATTATAGATATTACTCTCTTTACTTAATTTTAAATCTAGAAATTCATCTACAGAGCCATCAAATGATAATTTTATTTCTTGAGATAAATAATAACATTTTAATTTAGGATTTACACTGATTTCTCCATTCCAACTCAAATGATCTTGTTTCTCTCTATTGTTTATCAAATAATTTATAATATTTAAAAAACTAGATTTACCAGAACCATTTCTGCCTATCAGGGCTATTTTTTCACCGGCAGACAAAGAAAAATTTAAATCCTTTATAAGAACACCTGTCTCCGTCAATAATTCAAATTTTTTTGTTGTTAATAGGTTCATGTTTTATAAATATTTAAATAAATCACTTGAAAGAAAATGGGAAACCGTAGCCGTCTATTTATATCAGAATACTAAATATTTTAGCATTTTTAACCCTCGTATTATAAGTGTGATATTTTATAGCCGTCTCTAAAATAATAGACGTCTTGACATATTTATAATACGTGTTAAATTTATTAATGTCAAGATATTACATAAAATATGACCACAAAATTAAATAACAATATTTTAATTACTGCCTGCTCCATTGACCCAGTTGGTTTTAATGTAATTGAATCTTTACGTCCAAATTTTAAAAAAATAATCGGGGTTGACACAAATTATAAACCAATTATAGATAATTTTGTGGATAAATTCTATCTGGTCCCCCCTGCGAAAAATCCTAACTATATTTCTACTATATTATACATAGCCAAAAAAAATAAAATTAGAGCAATTTTTCCAATTACAGTAGAAGAATCTTTAGTTTTAAAAAAAAATATAAAAATATTACATAAAAATAAAATAATTTTAATAAATGAAAATAATTTTAAAATTTTAAAAATTTGTAACGACAAGTATAAATCTATTAAATTTCTACAGAAAAAAGGATTAAAGGAAGTGCCAATATCTTACGAAGTAAAAAATGTAAATGATTTAAAAAATGTAGCAAAATTACTAAAATATCCATCAAAACCATTTATTATTAAACCACGAATAACGCATGGTAGTCGTGGATTCAAAATAATAAAAGAAAAATACCCGCGTTTTAAAAATAATTTAATGGAAAAACCAACAGAGAACATATACCTAACACTAAATGAACTAAAAAATATTATAGGTAAGGCAAAAAATACTAAATTTGTAGCTATGGAGTTATTAAAAGGCCCGGACTACTCAGTTTATGGATATGCAAAAAATGGTGAGGCTATTTATACTATACCAATGAAAAGATTAGTATTATTACCTGGAATGACTCTATATGGTTTACTTGAGAATAATAAAAATATTATAAAATATGTAAATCAGATAATATCTAAACTAAAGTATACCGGCATCTTTAACGTACAACTAATACTAACAAAAAAAGGGCCAATCTTTTATGAAATTAACCCACGGATTGCGGCAACTACAATAATAACTAAAAAAGCTGGGATTAATCTCGCCCTTCTTGCAACTCTTGATAGTCTAGGATATGAAAAACATGCAAATGCATTAATAAAAAAATCCCATATTAAATGGGATACTGGTTTATATAGAATACATAAAGAAGTAGTATTTGAATATGAAAAAGGGTAAAATTATGGCTATTGGCGCTCACTTTGATGATGTTGAAATAAATTGTGGTGGTACTCTAGCCGCAGCACAGTCAATTGGATATGATGTTATGATTATTGTTGCTGGAGATGGTTTTTATATAGACAGAAATAAAAATATTTCACGCACTGCACAAAGCGCTAAAAAAGAGTGTGTAGAAGCACTAAAACAATTAAATCTAACCAGAAAAAATCTTTTTACACTTAACTATAAGGAAACAAAAATCCCATTTAATGCAAAAATTATAAAAAAAATTGAAAATAAAATTAATACATTTAAACCAGACATTATATTGACTCATAACCCACATGATTCACATCAAGATCATTACAATACTTCACGCAATGTCTTAGCAGCATCTAGGTACCGAAATAATGTTTTATTTTGGGAGTCAATATTTCCATCAAAAATAATTTACAATGAAATATCGCAACCAAATATATACGTAGATATAAGTGATTCTCAAAAACAAAAAATTAACGCCATTAAATGTTACAAAAGTCAAATAAAAAAATTTAATGACTATAAATTACCGTGGTTAGAAGCGATTACTAGTCGCTCTAAATATAGAGGAATTGAAATTGGCTGTAAACATGCAGAGGCATTTTACACCATAAAATATAAAATTATTTTATAGCCTGAAAAATTTTATTGTTTAAAATTTTTTCTACTTTTATGATAGAGTCTTGATTATTTAATTTAAATAGAACTAAAGCTAAAAGTTGTTCAATATTTGGAATAGCAACAATAGTCTGTTGTTCTAAAAAAAATAAATAATCTTTTTGACCAGAAAACAATGCTTCAAAATATTTGTTTACAAAATTTAACCATTCTTTTAATTGCTGCTCTGTATAATTTGTAAATTTAATATTACAAAAAATTTTACTTAAACCATTAACATGGTCCACATCAATCATGGGTACTAACAACAACTCTAAAATAATTTTATCTGATAACTCATCATATTTATCTAAGTAAGACGGAGATATTATTTTATCCCATAAAATATCTAAAAATATATGAGAGGCGTACCCATTTTTAAATTCTACATTTTGATAACTAGTTAAATGTTTATTAACATTAGCACTTACTTTTTGCCAACTATAATCCTCACCAACCAAAAAATCATCAAAAAAATGAGTGTAATTTCTTTTTTCTTTTATCAAATACCTAATGTCGGGCAAAATATTACCCAACAAAATATTATTATACTCCTCCGACGAGTAAACATTGAAAAAATTATTTTCCTTTAACTTATAAATATGCGTTAAAAAAAGTGGCATAATTTAAATCTTAAAAAATAATGGGAGAAGCTAAGAGCTTCTCCCTAATTATGCTCTATGGAAAGCAACCAGTCAAACTTAGTTAAACTGGTGGATATGATAGTCCTACCGTATCTACTAACCATAAGAGCGTGAAGTTGTTCATACTCATGAACAATCTCAGCCCTAGCAAATTCTGGGTAGACATACCACGAACCATTCCTACCCTTATACTCTAGTTCCAATTGGCTCAATTTATGTCCATTAGCATAACATAGATCACAAGAAAGACAATAATTTCTATAGCTCTGTTGATTAGTAATATACAAGGAATATTTCTGACGGTGAACTACTCCAATTGGCTGCGCTTTGGCGTTATTGGACATCATCAAGGCAATAGCTTCACTTTTCTCCATCCATTGATAACGGCTCTCCTCTCTTCTAATCAATGGCCCAAACACCATATCAGTATATTGCCCAGTGCGCAATACATGACCCTTGTCTTTAAAGACAACCATGTACCTATCCTGTTGCCATGGATTTTTTATGCACATGGCAAGCTGTCGCCAACCACCTAGGTCATCTTTACTACCCCAAAATTCTACTGTCAGATCGAGGTAACGCGTCTCAGTTGACATAGACCCCATGGCTTTCTGTCTAATATATGGCATCCAAAGGCCTAAACTAATATCGTATGCCATCTGACACAAATTAAGCCATGGTTCCATATCCGTAATGGTATACTTTGCCTCTACTTCATAACCCGGAACCTCCCTAGTAAAGTAGCCTACCTGCAAAGCATTTTGCTGTGCCACTGCTGGTGACATTCTTTCAACCTCCTCTCCAGATATTTACAAGTTTCGGCATGATTTTCTATGCCATCTAACACAACGTCTTTAAGCGACTCTGGTATATCGCTAAAAGAGTTGGATTTAACTTCAAGTTTGTCTTCCGACAAAGTGGTGATTAACTCACCAACGGGTAGTTGACGGTCTACAAAACCAAACACTTGAATATTGTGATCAAGTGTAAGGCGCGCTCTTGAAGTCAACCAATGACTACGCTGAACTCTCGTGCCAATCATTGGAACAAAAAGACCATGCAGACCACTTAATTTCTCAAACAACCCATCCCCTCCATTAAGCAAAGAAATAAACGCCTGAGAAATATCCATTGGATATCTATCTTTCACAACCAAACCATCCCGACCTGTCTTCTTGATTTCCAAAAAACCAACACCATTACAAATAAACAGCTGTTCCAAAGATGGAAGATAAAAACGTATACGCACATATACCCCATCCTCACTATCCTGATTAATAACTGGTAGGAAATATACAGTAGCCGTAACCTGGTCTGGAAATACTTGTTGTACGGCCAAAGATTCCAATCTACTTACAACTAATTTATGTGAATGTGTGGAGAAGAAATAACGAGATTCCCAACGCACATCTCGATTCATGGTACACCTCCCTAAAGTGTCAAGGTTCACTTCATGGCCGTCTATAGAATTATAGCCGTCCATACCAACACTTTCATTATAGACCAAATAAAAAAGCTGTCAAGCTATAAGCAAGACAACGAATAATATGCCAAAATTTTAATTATATATACTAACCTTTCCTCTCTTTTTTCCGCTCTAAAGCATCGAGAGCTTGATCAACTACATGACTATATTCCTCAGCTTGAATCACAAAATCAGCATGAGCGCCTTTGACTGAATAAAAACCATCCACCTGATCTGGTTTGGCAATACGCTGGACTCTATCCATAGGAAAAGCATGATCATCAACACTGTGAATAATCAATATACCTAAACCTTGACTTTTTAGCTCCCGTAAAAAATTTTCTATTTGTGCATCAGAAATGGCCGATATTTCTCGCAAAGCTTTGGGCAAATCTTTGGCCACTGACTTGACCATACCCCCATAAACTTTGGCCCAACGCGCTAATTTTTCTTTGTCACTAAAAGATTCGACAAAATGCTTGACCAAATCTCTCAAAAAACCAGCCGTCAAACGCGCTTCATTGTCTTGACCTATCATGCCTCCAGGATTGACCAAAACTAAATTTCTAAATTTTTCTGGGTAAAGCAAGGCGGCCAAAGTAACATAGATACCACCCTCTGAATAACCCACTGCATCAGCTTGGCTAATATTTTTGTTTTCTAAAGCTTCAATCAAAGCAGCTACTTTGCGTAGCTCTGCTTCAGGTAAATCGCCAAATTGCTCATCATTGATCTGGTGATCAACTCCGTGAACAGCATCAAGCGAAATCACCCGACGACCAGTCTTGGCTAGAGACAAAATATTATTTTTGTAAGCATCAGGATCCCCTCCCCAACCCAAGCCAAAAATAAGAGGTGTCTGAGTCTTGAGATTATCCGGACAAACATCGACTAGCTCCAAATCACTACCTAGCAATTCAATCTTTTGACGCTCAGTAAATTGCTGTTCGATATTTTTGTGCAAAGAAAAATTTTCATTTATCATAATCAACTACTTACTACCTCACTAGTCATTGGTATCACAAACTGAAAAGCACTACCCTGCTCTTTGCCGGCACTCTCTACCCAAATCTGCCCACCATGCTCTTTGATAATTTTTTGGGCAATAAACAAACCCAAGCCAGAGCCACCAGTATGCACCTGGGCTGCCCCACTGGCTCGTACAAATTTTCTAAATAAATTTTTAGCTTCCTCTGGATCAATACCAATACCAGTATCTTGCACTTTGAAATGTAAATTTTCATTTTCCACTAAAGCACTGACCTCAATCTGACCTTTTGGCGTATATTTGATAGAATTATCGATCAAATTCAAAACTACTTCTCGCAACTTATCAGCATCAGCAGCCACTAACGGTAAGGCTGGCTTTGGTTTTTTGTAAATCAACTTTACACCTTTTTTATCAGACTCATTGTGCAACTCGGCAATAACACTCTCAATCATATCACTAATCTGTAGGGGTTTTTTCTCGATCTTTAAGCGACCAGACTCAATCCTTGAAACATTCAAAAATATATTGACTAGTCTTGCCAAGCGAGCAGCGCTTTCAAATAGATCTTTGACCACTTTGCTAATTTTGGGTGGCACAGTCCCAAAATCACCATCAGAAATCATAGACAAGTAGCCTTTGAGGGCAGAAATTGGCGTCCTCAATTGATGAGAAGCAATTGATAAAAACTCGGACTTAGCCTGATCTAGCTCCCTCAAACGCATGTTAGCTACCTGCAAATCTTGATTGGTAGCTTGGAGATTATTGTACAAGCGTAAATTTCTAGACACTATACCAACTTGGTCGGCCAAGGCAATCATAGTGTCTCTATCTAAAGAGGTAAACTTGGACTCCTCAACAGCCAATAAAAAATGTACAATACCGATAATTTTATCTTCGGAAAAAATAGGTAAACCTACTATAGTTTTAACACCTAAAATTTCCTGAATTCTATCAATGTTATTTTTCTCCACTGGCGGTGAAAAAAAATCAGACATTTTATCAGAAGTATTCATCTGACCAGAAAGTACAGTTTTTACACCCAATAAATCCGTCATCTGCATTTTGGCCTCAAAATTTTTAGGATCTTGACCTAAAATTTGAACCACTTCATCACTATGTTCATTTTCTGTAATAGCACCAATACGCAAAACATTATTTTTCTCATCAATAAAACTTAAAATACCGCCAACATAACCGAATTCCGTAGCAATACTATTAGCAATCAATTGATTAACTTGTTTCAAATCCATGGTGCGACTCACCATATTGGTCACACCTTGCATAGCGATTAAAAACTTATTTCTTTGTTCAAGGCCTAAGTTAGCTTCCTTTAAACTCTTGGTCCTAGCATCAACTTTAGCCTGCAGCTCGCGATTAAGCACTTGAACTTCTTCATAAAGTTTTGATTTTTCTATAGAAGTAGCTATTTGGGGCGCTAGAACATTTAAAAAATTTATATCATCCTGATTATATAGATCTCCTGAATTTTTAGCACTAAATAAAAAAATGGCACTTAATAATTTATTATCGTCAACAATAGGTACGACCATTTCTATTTTTAGATCTTCTGCCTCTTTAATAAATTTATCAACTTCTTTATATTGTGGAGATGCCAACGAAATATCTCCCTGTGTTTTGATTAATTCTTCAATAACAATAAAATCTTTGTGATTCTGAATATAATGAATAAAATCTGGACTTAAACTTAAATTATTAATGTTTTTTTGAGATGTATATAAAAAATTAAATACCTCATCTTTGGCGATAAAAACAAACACCTCTTTAATTTTTAAATCATTGACTAATAAATTAGTAAGTGCTTTAGATAATTTTTCTAGATAGATTTCTCTTGCAACTATAGCACTAGCTTTTTGTGCAACTACTTGATAATCTATACGATCTTTATAAAATATATTGTCTGTCAATTTAGCAAAAACATTTTTAAGTGGATCAAGAAAAACAACCACTATTAAAGATGTTATTATATAAACAATAATATTATTATTTTTATTACCCTCCCCCAAATAAAGCCCTGAAATGAATATTACTAATGCAAAAAAAGAGGAAACAAATACAGTTAATAAGAAGTATAATATTCCTTTAGTTAAAATAAACCTAATATTCATTAAACGATATTTAATAATGGCGTAGTCGATAGGTAGTGGGTAAAGAGCAAAAAGAATTAATGTATATGGTGGAAATTTATCACTAAATGTTAAAAAAAATACACTCGAACCACCGCCAAAGCCGAATAAAGTAGTAAACAACACATATCTTAATTGTTGTTTCATAAGACCACTAGCCTTCTTTAAACCAAAAATTAAAACTACCTCAGAATAAATAACCCAAAAAAAGAAATGTATGGTATACAAAATAAATAAAGGACCTGCATCACTAACAAACTGAAATATATACTTAGATTTAACGTCTAATAAAATTAAATTTGTTGGATTTAAAATTAAAAAAATACAAGCAAAAATATAAGATATAATAACTGATTTTCTATACTTACTTGATTGGTTGGTTATTGCTAAAACAAATTGCAAAAATAAGCTTGGTATAAAACCAGCAAGGGCATGCAAAATATGATTAGACCATTGTGCAACTAAAAAATTATGGGTTGAAATCATTAAAAAATAACCAAGGCTCCATAGGGCGGTTAATAAATTTAAGTAAAACCACCTCTTATTTACCACAAGATTGGAGTGTCTATAGATTGTCATGAAAGCTGAAATGATACCAATCACACAACCTAAAAATAACGTGATACTAAAATAATTTAAATTATAAATGCCCATAAAAATCATCGCCTAAAGTGGTAATATTCTTATTTTGATTTAAAAAATTAGCTAATTCAATAATTGAATTAAATGAAACATTTACTCCATGGTGTGGTTCAATATGCACATCAGCCTTATAGGGCAAATTACCATAAATAACAGTGAGTAGAGTCTGCATTTTATCTTTAAATGCGTATACGGCTGATTGCGGAGAAGAACAAGATACTGATGGATTAGAATTCCCATAAAAATAAAAATTATCGAGTTTTATATTACTATTAAAATAACCATGCCAGTGCACCAAAGCGCTACCATTTTTTTGCATATTACTAGAAAAAATTTTATTACAATGAGTATAGGAGGCTATGCTACAGATAATTGCATTAACTACAGCATGTGCAAATATTACGCCGGTATCAAAAGAAGGTTTATAATCATCTTTTAATGATATGCCATTGGAATTGGAAATTATCATTTTACCTGCAGACAGGCCCATTTTTACTATATCTTTAGTTGGTGATAAATTAGCCTTATCAGATCCAGACCTAGAAGTCAAAACCCAAACATCAGGAACCTCTAAAATGTGTTTTTTAGTATTAATGTCAAAAATTATAAACAATTTTTCTTGATGATAGAAAAAATCCTTACTATTTTTTATACTTTTTAAAAGATCCACTGGCACTTGATCAATTGGCACAGGTTTATTTATTGATACTGGCAATTGTCTAGAAACAAACCCGTAGCTCATTCCGGTGCGTTTATCTAAAATAATTTTAGCTATCCAACCATAAAAATAATTTCTAAATTTAAAATTTTCAACTTTTTTCTGATCGGGTAATAACCCTAAATTATTTAACATCGAACCACCTTCAACTAAATCCATCACATAATCCTTATTATCACCATCCAATGGATCAAAATCGCCATCTTTAATTTGAAAATTTTTAATATTCGGTGGCGCAACTGGAGCATATAACTTAGGTATAAAACTGTGTAATATATTTTCATCTAAATGATCTGTTATAGGAAAAGATGGATATGACATATTAAAACTGTAAACACGCCATTTTTCTTTATCAACTAAAATTATCAAGTTTACAATATTCCAAGTAAATAGCTTTAAGGATGTCTCCAAGTGTTCTTGAAATTTAAAATTATCATTAACATGAGCTGGTTTATCAATAATTAAAACAATAGGATTTTCCTTTAAACTAAACGTAAAATCTATAGGCATCTTCTTATTTTTCTGCTCACCTATAGCTATTATTGCAACACCCCTTCTAACGCGCTTACCAAATCTAATATCCAAAGAAAAAGATCTACCTGCAATTAAATTATTAAAATTTAAAGAGATTATACGAATAAATATTTTAATTTTTTGGATCAAGCTTAAACTCACTAAAGTTTCATTAAATGGTAACACTTCTACTCCAATATTTTTAAGAGATGCTATTAATTTTTGAGAAAATTTAAGAGTTTCCACTGAAACATTATCGCCAGTAAAAGGAAATATAGTTATTTTAAGATCTTTAGCCATTTTTTCTGGCTCTAAAATGACATTATTCTTAATGCCAAGTATATTTAATATAGCCTCTTCACTTAAAAACATAGTTAATAAAAAATTAATTAAAATACTTTCTTAAAATATGACGCCTTCTAAGTTTCATAGTGATGGTCAGTAAACCATTCTCAATACTGAAATCTTCGCCAATCAGCTTAAAAGTGCTAATTCCTTCAATTTTTGATGAATCTTTCAGCGAATCATCAATAACTTGTCTGTAAAGATTAATAACTGAACTATTAGATAAAATATGTGGCCACTGAAAAGCAATATTAGCTTTTTCACACCATTTTTTTAACTCTCCAGCATCTGCTACTATCAAAGCTGATAAGGCCTTTTGCTTATCTCCATAGACCATGCTCTGACTAATATATTTATTGATGTTCAACTGGCTTTCTATTGGCTCAGGAAAAATATTTTTACCAGTGGAGAGCACTATAACATCCTTAGCTCGCCCAATAATAGATAAAAAACCATCATTATCAAAAAAACCTAAATCACCCGTATGGAGCCAACCCTCTTCATCAAAAGCCTCGACACTGGCTTGCTCATTAGCATAATAACCCAACATAACATTATCGCCCTTGATCAATATTTCCTTATCAGGTGATAATTTTATTTTATTACAATCCAAAGGCAAGCCAACTGTACCAAATTTATAATTATCAGGGTGATTCACCGCTGCAATCGGCGAAGCCTCAGTCAAGCCATAGCCCTCGATCAACTTCAAACCAAGATTAACAAAAAATTTGGCAATTGCTGAATTCAATGACGCTCCTCCAGAAATAGCCAAGCGCAATTGACCTCCTAATATATTTCTAATTTTTTTTAAAACTAATTGATCTAAAATTTTATATTGTATATTTTCTAAAAAATTTAACTTCCTTTTCCTTTTAATATCCACTAAATTCAAAGTTTTGTAAAATAATTTTTTCTTGAGTGGACTGCCAGATTTTAGCTGAGTGAAAATTTTTTCGTATATTTTTTCAAAAATCCTTGGCACACAAGGCAGAACCGTTGGCTGAACTAATTTTATATCTTCAATCATAGTCTTAGCACTCTGAGCATAATATATACTAGAACCCGCAAACAAAGGACTATAATAACCAGCCATTCTTTCAAAAGCATGAGAAAGTGGCAAGAAAGAAAAAAACTTATCAGTTTCATAAATAGGCACATTGCGCCTGGCTGATAAGGCATCCGCGACTAAATTTTTTTGTGACAACATCACTCCTTTGGGCTCACCAGTAGTACCAGAGGTATAGACAATAGTATGCAAATCTTCTGCCAGAGTCACAGCTTCAATATTGACTGACTTATGAATATCAAAGGTTGGCCAAGCCAAAACTCTCTGATCATCAACACTCTGCGTCAAAGCAACTACATAAATGGCCTTGAGTGGCAAAGATAAAATAATATTTTTATATTTATTAAACAATTCTTGATTGATTAATAAATATTTGGCACCAGAGTGATTGACTACTGTTGCTAGATACTTTTCTGGATAAGTATAGTGCACTGGCACCAAAACTAGACCCAAAGTAGCTACTGCCAAGTCAGCTATGACCCACTCTGGACAATTGGGCAACATCACAGCTACTTTTTCACCTTGAAGATAACCCTTTTTCTGCCAATCATCAGCCAATTGGCTACGGAGATTATTTAGTTCTTGATAGCTAATAGTCTGATAGTGACCTTGGCTATAAAAACCTAAAGCCGGACGCTGAGCAAAATCGCGAACTACTTCCAAAAAATTAGCAATAATCGTATTGGACATAAGCAATAAAACAACTATATTTTAACACAAATCAGGGTATAGCGACAATAGCTTACTTGCAAAATATCAAACCAACAAAAAACCACCCGCCTAATAGCAGGTAGCTTTATCACAAAAAATTATTGACCTAAATTTTTAAGCTCTTGCTCCACCACTGCATCCTCTACTCTAGCAAACAAGGGTTCAGGCTGATCAATCTTGACTAATGGCAAGAGTGAATACTGCCAAGTTTGTTTTCTCTCCTGACCAAGCATCTTGAGCATCTTGTCAGTAGCTCTCGGCACAAAAGGATTGAGCAGGGTAGCTAGATTATAAACAACCTGAGCAGCTGTATACAAGGCGCGCTCAGCTGCCGCCCTATCAGTATTGATCTGCTTCCAAGGAGAAGTCTCCTCTAGATACTTATTAGCCGATTCAGCTAGGCTCAATAACACTTTCAAACTATCACGAAATTTAGCTTTACTAATGCCATCACCGACCGCTCCAAAAGCTTCGGCAGTCAATTTCAGCAAATCTTCAGCTGACTGATCAAGTTTGATGTCTTTTTCTGCCAAACCTTCAGGACAATGCTTATTGATAAAAGAAAAAACACGATTAGCTAAATTACCAAATTTACCAATCAGCTCGGTATTGACCTTGACTTGGTACTCCGACCAAGAAAAATCCGCATCTGATGTCTCTGGACCAGAGATCACTAAATAATAGCGAATAGTGTCGGCCTCAAATTTTGATAAAAAATCTGGCAACCAGACTGCCCAATGGCGACTCTTGGAAAATTGTTTTTTTTCTAAAGTCAGATACTCAGAAGAGATGACCCGATCAGGTAAATGCAGACCGCCTTTGGCCATCAACATAGCTGGCCAAATGACTGTATGAAATGGGATATTATCTTTGCCATGAAAATAATAATGGATAGCTGCATCATTCTGCCAAAAATCTTGCCAAGCTTGCGCATTGGCTGTCGATGCAGCCCACTCTATACTTGCAGAAAAATAACCAATCACCGCCTCAAACCAAACATAGATCTTTTTGGCTGCATAAGCATCCAAAGGTATATCCACGCCCCAATTGGTGTCACGCGTAATAGCTCGATCATGCAAACCCTCTTTCAAAAAATTCAAGGTAAAATTTTTGGCATTTGGTCGCCAATTCTCACTCTGAGCTACCCAATCTTCTAGTTGTTTTTGGAAAGCTGACAATTTCAAGAAAAAATGCTCCGAGGGCTTCCAAACTGGTGTAGAGCCACAAGTCTTACAACGGGGATTAATGAGCTGATTGGCATCCAGCAGTGAGCCACAATTATCACACTGATCACCACGAGCCGAAGTAAAATGACACTTGGGACACTCGCCCTCGACATAGCGATCAGGTAAAAAGCGCTGACAAGTTTCACAATAGGCTAAATTCTCTGATTTGGTATATATATAACCTTTTTTGTGCAAATCCAAAAAAAACTCCTGCACTGCCTGCTCGTGATTTTTGGTAGTAGTCGTAGTATAGCAATCAAAAGAAAAATTCAATTTATTGAGAAAAATATCCTTAAACTCGGCATGATATTTGGTAGCGATAGTAGCCGGATCCACTCCCTGCTTATCAGCCTCTACTGCAATCGGCGTACCATGACAATCACTACCAGAGACCATCAAAACTCGATGTCCAGCCAGACGATAATAGCGAGCAACTATATCGCCACCCAACAAGCCAGCCAAATGGCCCAAATGCAAAGAGCCATTGGCATAAGGCCAAGCTAAGCCAATAAATATATTGTTTTTTTGTTTGTCCATCTTTTTTCTATCAGATAGAAAGTCTAACAAATATCCGCTTAAGCGTCAAAATTTTGGCTATTTTTGTCTATAAAAGAAGCAATTTTTTCAAAAACTAAATCACTGCGCGTTTTATAAATCAAATGATGATTATCTTTATCCAATATATAAAGCTCTTTGTGTTTATTTTTAATCTCTTCAAAAAGCCACTGCGAACTCCTAGCCTGTGATACACGATCATTGCGAGAGTGCATAATCAAGGCTGGTACTCGGACTTTGTGCGCTTCTTTTTTGGTAAAAGTATCGATAAAGCGATAAAAATTTTTGATACTGGCAATTGGTAAATAAAGATGCCGGCCAAACTCCTTCATCTGATGAATATCTTTGACATCAAACCAACGCTTCTTATATTTATTTGTCACCAGGGCAGCCAGTGGCAAGAAAAAGCGAATAGTTTTTTCTTTAAACAAAAAAACCGGTATACTCAAGGTCACTACTCCCCTGATCTGAGGATAATGAGACGCCAAATGAATAGCGACATTGCTACCAAAAGATTCACCGATGACAAAAATATTTTTATATTTTGCTTGATTTTTATGCAAGACTTTTTCAGCTGATTGATACCAATCAATAGTAGTGCTATTTTTCAAAGATTTGAAATCCCGACCATGTCCAGCTAAAAGCACTGTCTCAACATCTATACCACGCTGGGCCAAATACTCAGCCAAATCATGAAAAGCATAAGGTGAGCTAGAAAAGCCGTGAATCAAAATAGCTAAAGTATCACTATTTTCTGCCCGGATGACAAAAGGCTGAGCCTTGGGTGAAACATCTGGCAAAAAAGTAAAATGCTTGTTGACTACTAATTTTTGCATAAATTATTTCTTGATTTTAAATTTGGTCGCCAAATATGCCTGCCAATCCTTGTCTGCATCCATCAAACTCTGAATATTTTCTCTGAGCCAAGTGGCTTTGTCAATTTGCGTACTAGAACTTTTCCAATCTAGATATTCATTGATCTTACGAGACAAACGCAAAGTATATTTGATATTATAAAGCTCTGATAAATTTTCTTGGCCAAAAGTTTCTAAAAAATTAGCTACTTTTTCCAAAATATTTTTGGCTTGATAGCGCTCTAGGTGTATCCTCTGACTAGCATTTTTGTCAGTCAAAAGATGCTCTAAGGCCGCGTCAAGTTTACTACCGTCTGGCAAAAGACAAAGTACTTCCCTACCCTTGGAAACTGCCCAAGCTAGCCAATAGCCTGCTTGCGCATCTAATTTTTGACCATAAATAATCAAAGCATCAACTTTTTCCATGGACAAGGCCGCTGCATCACTATCAATCTTTTTACTAGAATTTTCACTCAAAACTGTAGAGCCTACTCGACGCAAATACTGCAAAATCTGTTGGCTATTTTGGTCATTTTCACTGGCACTGCTATAAAAATAAATATGCATAAAATTTTTAAATACTATATTAGTTCGCCAACAACATTCTGCTCACCTAGTTGTTCAAAATGATTGATATGTGCTTTGTTGGCTATGGCCCACATAGCCTTGGTCAGGGCTGCTTCAAAAGTACAATGAGTAAACACAATAGCTTCATCAGAACCTTGGGTATACCAAGGATGATAAAGAAAAACTGGCACCATTGCCTCTTTGATTTGCTTGAGCTTGTTAGGCTCTAGCTTGTGTTGATGATTGAGACGGATGAAAATGGCCTCATAATTTTTGAGCTTAGCCAAATCAAAATCCCACCCCAAACCCGGCACATCATCAAACACCAAAATATTAGCCTTGATGTTTTCGTAAATTTTTGTCTTGGCTACTTGATAAGCTAGACCGGCTTTGACACTAATACCAAAGTCCACTCTACCCCAATAGTTATCATCAAGGCTAGCAAAAAAATTAAGATCAGTCTGCCGATCGACAATAGCACGCACCCCTGGTATCAAGCGAGTACCAAACATAATGGCTGGACCTGGCAAATCGTAGTCTAAAACTTGAAAAGCATTAATGAGATTAGAGCGCAAACCTAGGTCATTTTTTTGATTCTGAACACCCTTGGACTTTAGCTCAATCAAAGCATTGCGACTAGCAGCCGTCAAAACTACGGTTTTTTTGATATTTTGCAACAGAAAACTCAAAGCACTAGCAGTAGCCACTAGTTGATCAGCACGCGCAACAAGCACAAAACCACTACTGCTTTCCAAGCGTTCAGCAATATGTCGAGTCATCTCTTGCCAATGTTCTGGAGTCAAAAGATCATTTTCTGAAGCTACAAAAATCGGCTCAATCTCAGCTAAAAGACCAAGCTCTGGCATCTGTTTGAGCCAAGGCTCAATATCATCTGGACTCTGGACTGTCAACAATCTCTTATTCTGATCAAACAAAGCTGTGCCGCCAGCCAGCAGTAAACTTATTTTTTTTCTGGTTTTAACCATTGATTTTTTCTTTAGGTGAAACAATAAAATAAAAAACTACTGCATTCATAAACAAAGTAAAAACTGGTCCAAACCAAGTATAATGATAGTTACCAAAATAACACAAAAATAAATCAAAATAAACGCCAAATAATAAACCAATCAGTATAGATACAAATAAAACAATTATCTGTTTCTTAAAATAACTATCTGTCTTTTTAATCTTACTATATAAATTAAACAAGGCTAATAATGCCACTAAAATAAAATATATACTATATACTATATAAACTGGCTTATTAACATATAGTGTATACTCTGCATTAACGATATCTTTGTGATAACTAAGTACAAAAAAATCTTTTATATAAACCACCAAAGAAAGTATAATCCCACAAATAATTAATATTTTATCGTAAATATTATTAATACCCTTACTTGGTACAGGAAAATGGCGAGAGAAAAAGTATAAAGACAAGACTATGCCTAATGCTACTGGGTAAGCCAATAAAGCACCAACGTAATACCAAAACATACCACCCTGCCCAATGCGGCCAACTAATACGCTCAGTGTCCATAAAAAATTTGCAAAAGATAGAAAACTAAAATATAAATTAATTTTGTTATTAAATCCACGGCTGATTACAACAAAAAAAATCATTAAATTTATTAAACCAGCGATCAACAAAAATAAATTCTGTAAACTCATAATCAAAATTTTAATTACTTATTTTTTCTTTAGATGACACTATAAAACCAAATACAACTAAATTAATAAATAAAGTGAACAATGGGCCCATATGAATAGCTGTAAAATTATCTTGATACATTGAAAATAAGTTAAAATAAGTACCAAACACAGTGCCGGTAATAACTCCAAATAAAACTAATCCGATTTGTGTTCTAAATATTCCTTCTGATTTTAAATATTTATCAACTAAAAAATAAATTGCTAAAAAAATAATCACGACCATCAAAGTAGTATACATTGCATACCCTAAATCATTATAAATAGTAAAATTTATCGACCCGAGACGCACACTATCTACAAAATAATTATAACCAAAAACCGTATACATAATAATTAAAACACTAATTGTATTTATTACCCACTGAAATAATTTATTTACCTTAACTTTTTTATAAGGAAAATAAATAGAAAAATAAAGCAAAAAAATTATAACTAACCATGCCATAGCATATGGCAAACTAGAAAAAAATCTTAAACTTTCTTCAGTGGTACTTAAATTGTATAAAATTAAACTAGCGGCCCATAAAAAAACACATAGTGTCATAAAACTAAAGTATAAATTGATTTTATTTTTTTGACCACGAAAAAAAATAAAAATACTCATTGCTAAATTTACAAAACCAGTAGTAAATAGAATTAAATTTTGTGAATCCGTTAAAAGCATATATTTTAATTACTTATTTTTTCTTTAGAAGAATTAATGAAATTATAAACTATAATATTCATACATAATGTAAAGACTGGCCCAATCCAACCTAAATTAAAAATGCCAAAATAATTCAACAATAAATTAAAATAAGCCCCACACACCAGACCAATAATGACAGATAGCATTAACATTTTTATCTGCAATCTAACTAAACCCTCTGCTTTTTTATATTTTTGAAATAAAAAATATATTGACCAACAAGCAATAATAAAAAAATAGATAGAATAAATAAAATAACCGTATTTATTATAATATGAAATATAATTAAATGGTCTTTCAACCCAAATTGTATTCACGACAAACCATTTAGTATAAATCATGAGAGATACCAGCAGAGAAAAAAACCATATTAAATTTTTTTGAATAGGACCTATTTTATATGCCTGATATGGAAAATGTAAAGTAAAGTAAAATAATGATAAAATAATACCAATACCAAATAAATTTGTTGTTTTATCAAAAAAATTAACCATTGATAAACTTTGAGCTGAAAAAGCTCCAACTACAAAAAAACTCCATAAAAAATTAAAAAATACTAGCGAAGCAAAATATAAATTAATTTTACTCCTCAAGCCTCTTTTCAAAACAAAAATACCCATAGCTAAATTGACTAATCCAACTATTATTAAAATAACATTTTGCCAAGCAAGTAAAATCATATATCTAATTACTTATTATCCTCTCGATCTGCCATGGCCTGCTGATAGAGTAAAAGACTGCCAATGGCTATATCCAGATACTTATTTACTTCTTTTAAAAAATCCAACTGTTGCTGGTACAGGAGCTTTTTATCATTGTCTAACATCAAAACTCCTAAAAGCTGATTATTATAGTATATTGGGAAAGAAATGTCAATATGATGCTCCACTAGCTCCTGGCTTAATTTTGGATTCAGACCTGAATAATGCACTTCCGGACTATGCAATAAATCTTGTTGACTAGCTAGTTGCTGCAAGATCAAATCTTGTCCTACTTGCAAAACTCTCTCGCCCACGGGATAAACTTGGTGAAAACAATTAGCATCGCCACGCTTGGCTAGATAAATAAATATTTCTTTATAATCAACTACTTGAGCAATCTCTTTGGCCAGTGATGACATCAAGCGATTGATATCACGACTCGAGCGCAAAATGACAGCAATATTATTTTCAACTTGCTCTATCCGCTCCAAAGGATGATAAATAAAAAATTTAGCAGCAGAGCTAGCCAAACCAAAGACAATCGGACTAGTCAATCCAAAAAATACTAAGAAGACAATACTGTTGGCTAAAATAGTAAAATCTACTCTGACCGGACCAGCTAATACTATATAGAGTAAAGCATAAACCAAGCCCGTCAATAACAAGCGTATAAAATTCACCAAAATTTTATAAAAACTGATTTTTAAATCAAAAAAGCGTTGACGAAATAAAGCATAAGTGACAATGGTGGTAAAAATCACACTACTATTGACCCCTAGATAGTAAAAAGCTGTCACCCCCAAAAGCGGTAAAACAAAAATAAATAAAATAGCTAGCAGAGCAGTCAAAGCTGTAGCCACAAAAATATAATCAATTTGTTTTTTGACTATCTGATCATAGCGACTACGATTGCGAATCAAAACCACCAAGCCCCAAGTCATCAAAATAGCAAAATAAATAACAAAATAAAAATAAATCGGCCCCGGTATATAAGATACGCTATTTTGGCCGATAATAATATTATTTAAATTGTATTTACTAAAGACAAAAGGAGACATCAAGTAGGCGGGCAGAAAAAAAAGTTGCTGATAACGACGAATTTTTTTCCAGCCATCGACCAAAGAATAGCTCAAGCCAACAAAGGTGGGGGCAATATACAGCGTCGGCAACAAGCCAGCACGCACCCCTAGCAACAAGGCTGGGCTATCTAGCAAAAATAAGATGTTAATCAATTCGCTACTCTGCCACAACCAGAGTAAAAAAACCATGGTCAAAATTGGCCAACGTCTACGTTTATTTTTATTAAAAATAATAAAAAACAATAAACCCAAATTGATCAGCCAAACTACCAATAAAATTAAAGTGTCTAATGTCATAACGCCGTCTTATTTTTTAAGCCGTCCGCAATATAAATATAGAATTTTTTAGCTTTTTAGTCAAATATTAAATCAACTATCAGCAAGCCAAAAAACAAAAACCGTTATCGATGTTGATAACGGTCTGGGGCAAGGGGCGCCTAAGCGCCCCGCAAAGAACTGGGAACCCCGGGTGGATTCGAACCACCACCACGGGCACTTTTTTTGCTTCGTGCCCGTAGTAGGCACTTGTGAGTGTGGCCTACTGCTCTGTCCAGTTAAGCTACGGGGTTTGATCTCGTAGACCACAAATGATAGCACTCATAATAGCTTTGTCAAGATGATAAAAACGACCTATTATATAGGCAAAAATATAGGGTTTAATTTCTAAAATTTCCTAATACCACGTCTCGCCCCGTAGCGACCACGCCTAGCGGGGTCGCTTATGGGGTCAATTGGCTAATTATGCACAGCCCTAATATAACAAAAAACCCACCATCTATCATGATAGTGGGGTCGCGTATTTAGCCTGATGGCCAATGAAAGAGCTTGGTGCCCCCGATGGGATTTGAACCCATGACCCCTCAGGTATTACTGCAGTCTACCTGAGTGCTCTATACCTAGCTGAGCTACGGGGGAACCATAGCTCAAATATATTAAACAAATCCGAAAATATTGTCAAGAAACAAAAAACCCAACCCTTAGCAAGGGACTGGGTGTTGTTTTAAATTTATTTACAACTTTATATTCATCGCCTGTTGTCCGGTGCTGGTATCCTCTACCTCTACTCCCAAATCTTTGAGTTGTCTACGCAATTCATCAGATAGCTGATAATCTTTCTCTGCTCTAGCTTTTTCACGTTGTTTTAATAAACTTTGGGCTGCTTTTGGTATTTTCAAAACTTTTATTTTTAAATTTTTCAAATCAAGACCCAACACTTCATCCATTTTATAAATAGTCGCTAATTTTACACCACCATCTTCTGCGCTAGCCAAAAGCTGCTGCATCACTGCCAGAGCTTTGGCAGTATTCAAATCATCACCTAAGGCTTCATAAAAATCATTTAAATATTTTTGATTTACTTTTGTAGCTTTAGCAAAATTAAAAATATTTTTGATAATATTTTGCAAGCCATTTTGAGCGGCCTCCAAAGACTCCCAAGAAAAATTCAAAGGCGTACGATAATTATTTTGTAATAATAAATATCGGTAGCTCAAAGGAGAAATATTTTTTTGGACTAAATCAGAAATAGTAGTGACATTGCCTAGAGACTTGGACATCTTCTGTCCGTCAAACTTCATAAAAGCATTGTGCAGCCAATAATTGGCTTGTAATTTGCCGGTCACTGCTTCTGATTGCGCCATTTCATTGGGATGATGGACAGTCAGGTGATCCATACCACCAGTGTGGATATCAAAAGTATCACCCAAAGTCAGACGACTCATGACCGAACACTCTAGGTGCCAACCAGGAAAACCAGTGCCCCAAGGACTCTCCCACTCCATATCACGCTGACTATCTTTTGGGGAAAATTTCCAGACTGCAAAATCAGTCGGATTTTTTTTCTCATTATTTTTTTCTACTCGCGCACCTTCTTGTAGCTCAACATTTTGTAAATTACCCAAAA
>CAYUER010000007.1:32394-33874 GCA_964443785.1 uncultured Gammaproteobacteria bacterium | reverse complement strand
AAAACTACTCACATCATAGACTTTGCCATTGGCTGCCACCCAACAATCAGTTGGACTGGCGTGTTTAGCCAGCTCATCTAGGGCATAGCTAGGGCCGGCATTTAATTGATTGGTATTTTCCATATTTTGATTATTTTCTGGTATAGAAATTTGCTTATTTTTTGAGACTGTACAGCCGCTCAAAGCCAAAGCAATGGCCAAAATGAAAATATATTTCTTCATATTTTGATGCTTACTCCTTTTAAATAATTAATAATTTTGATTATTATAACACAATTTTTTATTTAGTAAAATATATTGACTAACTATCCCGCAAATAGCTCCAAGTATTGAGCTTGTCACTATCTTCGTACCAGCGATCGCCAATGTCAGTCCGATAATACATATTTGGTATCATCAAATTGCTGACTCGATGATAGACTTGTTTTTGAGCTTGCTTCATAGTCAGACCACTACCCGTGATCGTCAAGACTACGCCAGCTTCACCAGCTACTAGCCATTCCCCCTTTTCCATCTTGGCATCCTCAAAATGCACGCCGTCATGATTGGGCTTGCGAAACAAAATCACGGCATTTTTGGAAAAAGAATCAAAAGTCGCCGGATCATCAAAAGGATAAGGAGGTACTATGACTCGGACACCAATTTGAAAACCTTTTTTGGTCTTGATGACAAAATCTTCACCGGCCGCCATTTTATAAAAAAATTCGCCCATAGGCATTGATATGCCTTCTTGTTGGATAAAAATAGTCGGGTAGCCAAAACGAGAAGTAAACTCCAGAGGATAAATACCATTGCCATTGACGATGCAGTTGATATCAATATAGCCGACAAAATGCTCCTCGGCCAATTTTGGCTCCAGTTTTTTCAAAGTGGCATTAAATATTTTATTGGGCTGACTCCAAAACATACTGGTGCCCATTTCACCAGTCGAAGGTCCGAGATTACCAGGAAATAATTTTTTGTGCTCAAAATTGACATTGATCGGATCCAAAAATTTATGACCATTAAAAAAAGCACCGATGGCCACCTCAACACCAACTACTCTTTTTTGGAGTTGTAGTTCAGCGACCTTATCGGAAAAAACTTTTTTATAAGCTTCAAGCATGTGCAAGACATCTTGACCGTCTTCTTCCTCACCGATAAACAAAAAAGACTTAGATACATGCGATTCCCCACTAGATTTGATCACATAGCGACCAGCATTATTTTTGACAAAATCAATAGCCTGATCAAAAGAGCTAAAAATCTGATAAGGAATGATGGAGATGCCATGCTTTTTCATCTCTTCTTGACCAAAGCTACGATCATCTTCTAGGCGATCAGTATAAGCCGTACCGCCAATCACCAACTTGCCTTTTTTCCTCAAGTCTTCAGCGATGGTACCTTGGCCCAAGGTATCATCAAAAACAATCACATCAGCCCAGTCGACCCAGTCCTCCCACTTGTTGATACGATCTACAAAGCCAGTACCGATATCAGC
>CAYUER010000007.1:21043-32294 GCA_964443785.1 uncultured Gammaproteobacteria bacterium | reverse complement strand
TAATTCTTGGTGTGTGCCCTGCTCTACTATCTGCCCCTTGTCAATGACCACTATCCTATCCATTTTCATGATGGTCGATAGACGATGAGCAATGACAATGACCGTCTTATTTTTCATGAGATTGGCCAAGGCTTTTTGGATCAGCTCTTCGGATTCAGAATCCAGACTACTGGTCGCTTCGTCCATGATCAAAATCGGTGCATTTTTGATGATAGCTCTGGCCATAGCCACTCGCTGTCTTTCACCACCTGACAGGCGCACTCCCCGCTCACCGACAAAGGTGCCATAGCCTTCAGTAAAGCCTTTGATAAATTCGTGACAGTGGGCCATCTTGGCTGCTTTGACTACCTGCTCTTGACTAGCTCCCCAGAGACCATAAGAAATATTTTCACTCAAAGTACGGTGAAATAAAATCGGATCTTGATTGACCAAAGATATGTTTGACCACAAACTTTCCTGAGTAATCTTGCTGATATCTTGACCATCAATCAAAATCTGACCATCAGCCAGCTCATGCTGACGGAGTAAAATACTAGCAATGGTAGACTTGCCGCCTCCTGATGGACCGACAATAGCCACCTTTTCCTTGGGCTGAATAGTCAAGTTAAAATTTTTGATAATTTGCCTAGTTTGATTGTAGCTAAAACTAACTCCGGCAAATTCTATTTTTCCAGCTTCGACTTTGAGCTGCTTGGCCCTCGGTATATCGACTATATCGTGCGGAGCTTCTAAGACCTCAGTCATCTCCTGAGCATCAGCCATAGCCTCATAATAATAACGGATAATGCGACCAAAATCCCACAAACGATCAAACATATTCATCAAATAAGCCTGAATCAAAACAAAATCGCCAATAGTCACACTACCACCTTGCCAGAGATGTACCGCATAAAACATCAGGCCAATCTCCAAACCAATCATCATCAAAGTCTGCACTGCGTCAAAATAATTGGTCAGATTCCAGGTAAAATTGCGCATGGCCTGCAGCTGTGCTGTGATCTTACGAAAAGCATTGGTCTCTCTTTGATAGCCATTGAACAATTTTATATTCAACTGGTTGGTGATAGTGTCTGCTAGAGCTCCGCTGACCTTTGAATCTAGCTCACTGCGCTTCACATCATATTTTAGTTTGTAGCGACTAAAAATAAAATTGATGATACAAAATACGATTACCCACATTAAGACAGCCATGCCTACCCAGATATTGCGCTTGGCTAAAATATAAATAATCAAAGAGACGTTGACTAGAATGGGCACTAGATTCCAAACAAAAACATCCATGATAGAGCCAAAAGAATAGACAAAACGATTTACTTTTTTGACTAGTGAACCAGCAAAATTATTATTAAAAAAAGAAACTGAATGTTTGTGTAAATAGGCAAAACAAGAGTTAAATAAATCAGCCATGACATGAGTCTGCGAGTAGCTAGCCAAAAAACTCAAAAGTCGCCAACAAACCCAGCCAGACAAATCAATCAGTAAGATGGTCAACAGCACTGCTGTAAACTGTGACATAGTGGCTACTTCACCACTCTGCGTCAAGAGATCAAAAAACTTTTTATAATAAACCGGACTCAAGACATTGGCTACTGAGGCCACAATCACTAAAATAATAATAAAAGAAAAAGCCAGCCTGTACTTCAAGGCGTGCTGAAAATAATAAGAAAAAGTTTGTTTAGTAAAATTTTTTTTGTTTTTGTCTGGCATACATATAGAGACGGCTAGTAAAGCCTTTCGTTACAGCCTGTACGCTATAAATATAGCACGAGTTAGCTAATATGAGTAGCTAAATTATTTTGGCAAAAATTTTATGGGATCAAGCCAAGCCGATAAATCGGCCTCTTGCTGGACATAGCCCAAAAAAACTAACTGCTGACCAAGGTGGATGCTCAAATGCAAATGTTTTCTTTCACCATCTGTTTCTGAGCTATAGCCTTTACCCAAAATACCCAAAACATCGCCGACTTTTAGCTCTTGGCCGACCTGAGCACTGATGCTAGCTAGCTGGAGATGACCATAGACGACTGTCACCACTTGTTTATTTATTTCACAAGACTGGACTGCTACTCCGCCGTAGCCACTGGCTTGTTTTTTGACTGACAATTGACCAGAGCAGATAGCGTAGATGGGCACTACTGTATTTTGCTCTGCCTCGGTAGTCTCAAAATCTACACCCGTGTGATAGCCAGCGAATCTCTCCGGACTGACTGGCGAATTGCTAGGCGATACTTTGAGGCCAAAAGGTTTTTTGCTAACCCTCGCCAAAGCATTGGCTATGGGCTCTACAATTTCTTTTTCTGGAATCACCGCAGAGTCTACTGACTCCTCCACTAGTTTTCTTGTCGGCTGCTCCATATAATCAGTCGATTCTAGAGTTTTAGAATTTTTGAAATCAAATAAAAAATAAAAACCAAAAACAAGCAATAAAACAAAAATTATTATTGCTAATATTTTGCGCATAAAATTAGCGGCTCAGCGCTAAGCCAAACATCGCCAAAAATGTAAAGACAAACAAATAAGCTAGCTTATAAAACAAAAGCTTCACGGCTTCTTTTTTTTGACCATCTAAATACCACATGAGAGAGCGACCAAAAATGGTCATGCCCATCATAGCGACCGAAAAGACTAGGAGCAACAAAAATACTACCGGGCTAAACATATTGTCATCTGGTCCAAAAATCTGATTGGCCTTGTTCAAAAATAAGGCAATCAAGAAAATATAGGCTACGGCTGCCAAGACCTCAAGGGACGCATAACGCAAAATAATTTTTTTGTTCATATAATAAGTGGTTAATAATATTTTCAGTATAGCAAAATAAAACCACCCCCGCAAAGCGAGGGCAGTTTTATAAGGTGAGTAATGAAAAAATTATTTATTTTGATTCTGAGCATTAGCAGCACCCATGCCCATACCTCGAGAACCCATGTGACCCTTGCCCATACCTGGGCCAAACATACCTAATTCATCAAAAATTACTTTAGCTTCGTCATATTTGCCAGCCTGCATCAATTGATGGGCTTGAGTCAATTTATTGAAAGTGTCTTGGTTGATTTTGGCTTCTAAATCAGTAGCCTGCTGACGCATCTCTGCCACTCTAGTAGTCATCGCTGATGCCCAAGTACTATAGTCATTGCTATTGATAGCAGTCTGAACTTGCTCGCGATCGGCGTCAAACTTAGCCTCATCGACTCGCCTAGCCCCAAAGGCAAAGCTCGTAGATGACACTAGCAAAGTAGTCACCAAAAGACCCAAGAAAGCGGTTAATAAATATTGTTTTTTGTTCATAAATTATTTTTGTTAATTATTAAGTGGGAATCGGCCTAACTCCTCTCACACTCAGTAATACGCGCCATTTACAAAAATTATTTCATCATGACTGGCGGCGGTCCAGGACGATTGTGTGGCTTGAACCAAGCTTGGATATTGTCACAAGTAAAATTGTTAGCACTGTCCAAGCTGCCAAACAAAATGACTCTTTGGCCAACTTGAAATTTTTCAGTCGTAGTGCTCAGCTCAAAAATACGACCTCGAAAATCTTCCACTATTATTTTTGATCCCTCTATGGATTGGATGACGCCGGCTATGTGACCATTGCCCGGCTCGACCAACATGCGACCACCGCGACCAAACATCTGCTGATAGAGAGGGACCCGTCTAAAAAAATTGTCTTCTAATTTTTGACCTAAGCCCAAAGAATACATGGCTACTCCCAAAATAAAACTCAAAACAATACTCACAAAAACTACAATCAACGGACTATACCTGTAGCCTCTTTTGGTGTGCTTGAAATCATACCAAGCCAAAAAACAAAATAATGAAAAACTCAAAAGCCAAAACAAAGGTAAGTTGATCCACAGTCTCTTGAGTGGGCTGAAACCAGGCGCTAGCTCTACCCAAGTAGCGTGCTTGAAAATAAAAATAGTAGCCGAAGAAGCTAGGCCTCCCAAAATAATAGCCAAGACAAATGCCAACCATAATAAATAATTTTTAAATAAAAATTCCCAGCGTTTTTTGGGCTGAATATTTTGCTCTTTTATTTTGTCTAAAATCTCTTGGCCAGTGTTATTCATATATTTACTTTGTTAACTCTTTTTCCAGAGCTTTTTTACCCCTACTTAATAAAGTGCCGATTGTACTAGTTGGTTTTTTGATAATATCCGATATTTCTTCATAAGATCTATCTTCTAAATATTTTAAAATAAGAACTTCTCGATATTTGCTATCTAAATTATTTAAAACTTTGCTGATTTTTTCTTTTAATAAACTTTGATCAAAATCTTTGCTGATATCAAAATCGCTGACCAAGTGCTCACAAGTTTCTAGATCTAAATCAAACAAGGATACTTGGGGGCGACTCTTATTCTTGCGATAATTACTGATCACTTGATTGCGAGCAATGCGATAAGCCCAAGAAGAAAATTTGAGACTCTGATCAAAATCATTTAAATTTTGGTAGACCTTGATAAAAATGTCTTGCAATAGATCCTGAGCGTCTTCTACACTCAAGCCTGATGTCCGCTGAATAAAACGAAACAATTTTTTTTCATAACGATTGACCAAATACAAAAAATTCTCCTGATCGGTCAAAGTCAGGCGAACCAAATCCTCATCACTCAAATTAGCTACATCTTCATTGGTCACCATGTTTTTTAATACGCTTCTAGCCAGCTATTTATTTCACTGACTTTCTAAGCATAACAAAAACACCCCTGAGTTTAAAGGGGCGTCACAACTGACCGAAGCCAACAATAAATATTACAGCCACTTTTTCTTGTAAAAAATAAAGAAAAAAATCACTACAGCCAGCAAAGAAATACCCAAAACATAGACAAAGGCAAAGTGGTCAGCGGCAAATGGCAGGGTGACATTCATGCCAAACAAGCTAGCGACAATAGTCGGGATAGTCATGATGATAGTAAAGGCGGTCAAAAACTGGATAGTCCTATTCAATTTGTTAGTAAACAAAATCTGGTAAGAATCACGCAAACTCTTGATGCTCTTCAAATTGACTTGGCAGACCTCCGTCGACTGCCTGATGCTGATCACCATGTCATTGAGCAAATCACTATCCTCTTCTTCGAGTTTGAAATAATTGCCGTGGAGCATAGCCTCAAAAACATTGCGCACTGGTATCAAGGCTGACATATATTGATTGAGTAAATCTTCGTATTTGATCAGCTCATTGATGTCGGCATCGGTGATATTTTCTATTTTTTTCTTTTGTGAGGCCACGAGGTTGTTGACTTCGCGGACGCGGGTCGTAAAGCGCTGAGATATTTTCAAAAAAATATGAATCAACAACTTGGCTTTTTGTGTGGTGGCGATCGACAAGCTATTTTTCAAAATATCCTTGATCACTTTGTCCTCAAACAAAGCCAAGCTGATAAAATATTTTTCGGTAATGATAAAAGTCAGAGGCGTGGTGTGAATAATCTCCTTGTCATCTACTTGCTCACGAGGTATGCGCACAAAAAATAACAAAGTTTTTTCCTGTCTCTCAATACGCGGCAACTCATGCAAATCCAAAACATCTTGCAAGTCGAGCAAATCCAAATCGGCCATCTTGGCCAATCGCTCTAAGTCGTCATGCTCCAAATGACTAGCATTAATCCAAACTCCATCTTTGATCTTTTCAAGATTTTCTAGACGATTAGTTTTGGAATTTTTAAAATAGATGTTTAACATGAGTATATTATAACAAAAAAATTAACTTAAGACGAACCTCCCTACAAATAAATTACACCAAAACGATCTGAGCTCAATCAAATTTAAAGATAGTCTGCTCTCGATCAGGTCCAACAGAAATAATCTCTATCTTAGCACCAGTGTATTGCTCAATAAACTGAACAATATTTTTGATAGCCTGTGGCAAGGCCTCATAATCTTCAATACTAGAAATGGCAGTTTGCCAGCCAGCAAACTCTTGATAAACTGGCTCGCAATGATAAAGTATTTCCGAAAAACGTGGGAAAAAATCTATTTGCTGGCCAGTTTTTAATTCACGACCTGCATAAAAAATATCTGGGCCATTGTACTGATAGGCCACGGCTAATTTTATTTTAGCAAACTTATCAAGGACATCCACCTTGGTCAGGGTGATACTAGGACCATTGTACTGCATAGCATATTTTAAAGCCACCAAATCTAGCCAACCATTGCGCCTAGTACGACCAGTGGTCGCTCCATACTCATCACCCAAAAGACGGACAGCAATACCAAGCTTGAGTTGATCATCACTAGACAAATACTCAGCTACTTTGTCAGCGTGCTCTATCTTTTCCTGCTCCTTGGTAATACCTTGAGAGCAATATTCTTCGCTCTGCTTACCACCAAACTCTGTAGGAAATGGACCATTGCCCACTCTAGTCATATAAAAAGCTTTGGCAATACCAAAAACATGATCAACATCAAACTCTCTCAAGCCAGCACCGCGAGCCAAGCCATCAATAGTGCAGTCCGAAGAAGTCTGAAATTTGGTAGTACCAAAATCAATAGAAAGCAGTGTCCCCTGTGCTCCCTCTAGTAAAATATGCTTGGCTTCTAGCAAGGCTTGGCTCATAAAATTTTCCAAATCAATAATGTAAGGCCTTAGTCTATTTGCAAAATCACCAGTGTATTTAGCCACAATAGCTTCTATATCCAAAATATTTTCGGGATGAAAATAAATGCCGGAGCCCAAATGCGGATGAGCCAAAACTTCTTTGGCTAGCTCTTTGTCCAAAGCAGCTAAAATATTTTTTTTACTTTCTAAATATTTAGTTAATTTTTCTCTAAATATTTCTGGATTAAAAATATCATTGAGAAACAAAGAATGACGGGCAGTATAATCAGTATAGAGTGGTCCGATACCGCGACCAGTGGTACCTATTTTTTGCACTTTGTCACCCATGCGATCAATCAAAATATGAAAAGGCAAAATCAGTGGCGCTTGATGACTGATTTTCAAATTTTTGACTGACAGTCCAGCCGCCTGCAGAACATCCAGCTCATCAATCACGGCCTGCGGATCAAAGGCTACTCCTCGGCCAATGATATTTATCTTACCATGAGCATCGTGCAAAATACCTGAAGGCAGAAGATGAAAAATATGTTTTTGATCTCTGACTACTATAGTATGCCCCGCATTGGCTCCGCCAGTACCACGGACAATGATGTCAGCCCAGCTAGAAAGTAAATCTACCAGCTTACCCTTGCCGGTATCACCCCACTGATTACATACTACCGCTACACATTTTTTGTCCTGCAAAAATTGCTCCAACAAAGCTACCTTCATAATTATGATCATTAATAATTACCCAAGCAGTATAACAAATATTGCCATAAGAAAAAATATCTTGGCAAGTGTGCTACTTTGCGCTATAATATAAAAAATGTATCAAAAATACAGAAAAAATTATCGAGAGCAAAAACCGGATTCCCAACTTTTATTTTTTAAAAATTATTTCCCAAATATCCCGTAATCAACGGGATATTTTTTTAGCCAAAAAACTGCCTCTTTCCCCCACCACGACACCAACGCCGGAGGTTTGACCATGAAGCAGGTCGTTCTTTTCCAACGTCAGGTTCCTACCAAGGACTTTACTTTCCAAGCCCAGACAGATTATAGCTTCCGCATTGTCCGCATCGGTGACACCCAGTGGCTCTACTACCAAAATCAGCGCTTCATGAGCCTCAGTCTCTTTGCCATACTCTTTGTCGACCAAGGTCACGCTCAGTGGGTCGATGATGAGGAGCACCAAGTCGCCTGACAAAAAACCCAGCCTCTTAGCTAAGGGGCTGGGTTTTCTACTTTTACGGACAGCTATTTTTTCAAAATAAAATCAAAAATAATGCCCGATAATAAAGCTAGACCAGAAGAAATAAAAATCACATAGTTATTCCACTTTTCTTTGGAGGTCACCAAAGTATCCAGGATATAGGCCAAAGCTTGGTGGTCTGACTCATTCAAATTTTCTGGGTGATCCAATTTTTCTCGTAGACCATGCTCGATGATAATGCGCGAGCGTTTTTTAGCTATATCAAAACGATGAATATAATAAACTATAAAGCCAATAGTACCAAAATACCAGGATATCTTGACCCAGGTGTTGCTATAAAAATTCAACACAATAATCAAACGATAAGCTAGTGTGGCCATGATACCAATCCAAAAATACATCAGGCGTATTTTCTTGGAATGAGTTTTTAAATTTTCCATAATTTTTTTATAAAAAAAATACTCTATCGAAAATAAAGTATTTTAAAATGTTAAACAATTTTATTTTTTGTGCCTTTTGGCGGCTTTGGCCTCGAGCATCAATCTCTTGATTTCCAATCTTTTTTTGGTCTTTTTGGAGCGAGATTTTTGTCTTGGCCCGACTGCGATTCTGTGCATATAGATTATTAGTAAATAATGAACATTAGCTATTATAACCTATTAGGCGGATAAAATCAATACTAGCGCCCCAACTCTAGTCCTCATCATCTTTTTCTTTTTTGCGGTCTTTTTCTATTTTTTGCTCTTCTGAGGACCTAAAATTTTGACCACTGTCTTGACGCTTGTTTTTTTGCTCATTTTTCTTATCATCATTATTCTGACGCTTTGATCTGATACGCTCCTCATTTTGATCTTCATCCAAAACCTCATCATACTCTTTGATAGTTTTTTTAGCCTCATCAATTTTCTTGAGTATTTCTTCGTTATTTTTATTTTTTATGACCTGACCGATATTATCCAAATATTTGACCATAGCCTCTTGCTTATCCTTGAGCTCTTCTCTGCTTTTTTTGGAATTTTCAATATTTTCTATTTTTTGGACTGTGACTACAGCTGAATCAAAATGATCAAGTGCTTCCTCTATATTTTTTTCTATATTATTATTTGATTTTTGACTAACATCATTATCAATCTCTTGCTCATCGTGCTCGGCTATGGTCAAAGCCTCTTTGAGACGACGCTCTGATATTTTATTTAGTGTCTCTACTTTGGCTTTTTTGGTCAAAGCCATCTGCTGCTCTATATTTTCAATCGTTTTTTTCAAAGGATAAAAAGTATGACCCGGAGCAATGTGATCATTGTTCACAGCGTAGACAGCGGTAGCTCCCAAAAAAACAAACATCACCAAAACCGACAGAGAAAGCCTGGCCCACAAGGAGTGTGGGTGCAAAAAAACCTGAGCTGATTTCTTTAAATTTTTGACTAGCAAAAAATTATAAATTTTTAACTTTATTTTCCAATCAGCTTTTTTGCTCATTTTTGCTTTGGGTAGCTGAGATAGTTGTTGTTCTAGATTTTCCATACTTAAATTATTTTATGATTGTAAAATATCCCTCAATTTAGCCAAACTACGACTCATTTTGGTGCGAATAGCTCCCTCATCTTTTTCTAGCAAAGTAGCAATCTCGCTATTAGACAATTGATCGACAAAACGCAAGAGTAAAACTTCTTTATCTGCATCTGACATTTTATTGATAGCCGCAAAAATGCGCTCCACTTCTTGATTGCTGTCTATACGATCAAGCTCTACTGTGCTCACAAACTGATTTTCCAAAAGCTCTGTCTCTCTATGAGAGACGCGATAATAATTGACCAAGTGATTGTGAGCAATGGCAAAAATCCAAGATTGGAAAGATCGCTCTTGATCAAAATTTTCAAAACTATCCAAGGCCTTCAAAAAAACCTCAGAGGTCAAATCTTCAGCTATAGCCCGATTGAAATTGACTCGGTACAAAAAATAGACAAAAATTTTATTTTTATATTGTTCGTAATAGCCAAGAAAGCTATTTTTTGGCTCTGCCATAAATATTATACAAATAAGTAGCAAAAATGTGTCACCGCCTCCAAACATTACCGTAAAATACCTACTTTTGTCTATATCTGTAACAAATCGGTGGTTGTAGTGTATTAATTTATACAAGCTAATTATTAAAACAAAAAGCTTATGAAAAAAATATGGACCAGTTTGACGGTATTGGCTTTGGCCATTACCTCACTATCTTTTGGCAACACCGCTCAAGCCACCGGCTACACTATGAGCCAAGTGCAAAGCCACAATACCAGCTCTGATTGCTGGGCAATAGTAAACAATAAAGTCTACAACCTCACTAATTATATTACTCAACACCCTGGTGGTGCTGGTGCTATCAGTAATCTTTGCGGTACCAATGCTAGCGCTGCTTTTGCTGGCCAACACTCTGGCAATACCAATGCCAACAATGCATTGGCTAGCTACTATATCGGTGACTTGATCACCAATGACACTACTGCTCCTAGTATACCGAGCAATCTCAGTGCCAATGCTATATCTCCTACACAAATTAATCTAAACTGGACAGCTTCGACTGACAATGTCGCTGTCACTGGCTATGCTATTTTTAGGGATAGCGCTGAAGTAGCCACTACCACCAACAATAGCTTTATCAATACTGGTCTGACTGCCTCTACGACCTACAGCTATACTATCAAAGCTTTTGATGCTGCTGGCAATCGCTCAGCTAGCTCCACTAGCGTGATGGCCACTACCTTAGCTACCTCTACTGATGCCACTGCTCCTAGTACTCCTCTCAATTTAGCAGCCACTGTCGTCTCTGCTAGCCAAATAAACTTGAGCTGGTCTAGCTCGACTGACAATGTCGCTGTCACTGGCTATGCCATCTTGAGAAACAATGTAGAAATAGCCAATGTCACTACTAATAGCTACCAAAATATCGGGCTGACCGCCTCTACGACCTATAGCTATGCTGTCAAAGCTTTTGATGCTGCTGGCAATCGCTCAGCTAGCTCAAATGCTGTCTCGGCTACTACCTTGGCTGGCACTAGCAGCAATGACACTATTGCCCCGAGCGCTCCTCGAAAACTCAAGGCCGAAAATGTATCCTACCAGCATGTCAAATTGGAATGGAAAAAATCCAAAGACAATGTCAGGGTCAAGGGCTACGCTATTTTCCAAAATGGCGTCCAAATAGCAACTGTCAAAAAAGACCACTACAATGCTATCGGCCTCACTCCAAATACTAGCTATACTTTTACAGTCAAAGCCTTTGATGCTGCTGGTAATATGTCTGCTGAATCCAATGCTATTTCTATCACCACCAAAGCACGCCACAATAATAATGACGATGATAACGATGATGACTGTGACAAAAAAGAACGCAATTACCGAGAAGACAAGTCTTCTAAGCTAGAAAAAATAAACCAAAAATTTAACGAAAAGTTAGACAAAATAAAAAATAAAAAAAGATAAGCAAAAAATTGCTAATCATACTTACAAA
>CAYUER010000007.1:13414-20943 GCA_964443785.1 uncultured Gammaproteobacteria bacterium | reverse complement strand
CCGGCTTTGATCAGACAAATAGCCATACCAGCCAGCATCGGCTTTTTCTTTAATACCATGTATAATGTCGTCGATACTTACTACGGCGCCCTCATCTCTACTCAGGCAGTAGCAGCTATGTCCTTGTCTTTCCCGGTTTTTTTCATCATCTTAGCCATTGGCTCTGGCATCTCGACTGGTACCAGTGCCCTGATCTCCCATGCCCTAGGAGAAGGCCAGAAAGATGAGGCCAAAAAATACTTGAGCCAAGCTATCACTTTTACCATCATTATATCCATCATCCTGACTATCCTAGGCTGGCTAAGTAGTCCTTTTTTGGCTAGCCTACTAAGCGCCTCTGGCTCATACCTAGATATGACCTTGAGCTATATCAATGTCATCTTTGGCGGAGTCATACTTTTTGCCCTGTCATTTGTACTCAATGCTAGCCTGACCTCACAGGGTGATACCAAAACTTTTCGTAATTTTTTAATTTTTGGATTTTTCCTCAATTTACTTTTGGATCCTTGGTTTATGTTTGGCTGGCTGGGTATGCCACCCTTGGGACTAGCTGGCTTGGCTTGGGCCACACTAGTAGTACAATTTTGCAGTGTCTTGTACATGGGCTACAAAGCTTACAAAAGTGGCATGCTCTGCCCCAATTGCTGGTCATTATTCAAGCCGGTCAAAAAATATTTTATCGCCATCAGCCAACAAGCTATACCCGCCTCTCTCAATATGATGACGGTAGCTGTCGGCATATTTATCATCACTTATTTTATCTCGGCCTACGGCAAAGAAGCGGTCGCTGCCTATGGCATTGCTACTCGCATTGACCAAATATTTTTGCTACCGACCATCGGACTCAATATCGCTGCCCTGACCTTGGTCGGCCAAAACAATGGAGCTAAAAAATATGAACGCGTCCAAGAAGCCTACAATACCAATCTCAAATATGGATTTTGGACAGTGCTGGTTGGCATGATTTTTGTCTTGGTGTTTGCCAAATCTTTGATGCAATTTTTCTCTCAAGATCAAAATGTTGTTAATATTGGTGTCACCTATTTGAGAATTTCTGCCATTACTTATTTTACCTACATGATCCTATCTATCTCTATTTCTGCCCTCCAAGGACTAAAAAAGCCGCTCTATGCTATCTGGATAGGACTCTACCGCCAAGTAGCGGCGCCAGCCTTATTCTTTTGGCTACTAGCCAATATACTAGGTATGGGGCTACTGGGTATCTGGTGGGGCATATTTATAGTCAACTGGTCAGCTACTATCATCACTTTCTTTTATACCCGACACTATCTCCGAAACAAAATAGCTAATTAAAAAACCAAACACCCAACTCTTCGCGAAGAGCTGGGTGTTTTTTAATAAGTAATATACTGAATCTACATCTGCAAAAACTCCATCAACTTGTAGACCAAAAAGGCTGGCCAAAATAGAGCTTTGAAAAAACCAAGTACGCCTAACCAAAAAGTATCGGCGTGCTGAATATTGTAAACCAATGTGCCTAAAAAAGCCAAACCATAAAACCCACTAGAAACTCCACTACTTTTTTTCATAATATAAAAATTAATTATTGTAAAAAATTATTTATTATAAACTGAGACAATCCTTGGCCTTAAAAAAATCTACCGCACTGGGGGCAGATCCGCTGACTATTTCTTTGGTCCTATTTTCCCCTAATTTCTGGACAAAGCAAGCTTGCATGGCGGGAGTCAATTCTTGGGGCAAAGACTCTACATTTACACCGATATTCTCCAAAGCTTTTTCCTGATCTGCGCTCAATAAAGGATTTTTATCAGCAGCAACACCACCACTATCTTCTGACACAAGATCAGATGATGCCGGCACATAACCATTGATATTATTACTCAGATAGCTATTAATAATATTAGCTAAAATACGATTTCTCAAATTCATTGGATTGGCTAAAAATATCACAAGCAAACCAATCATTGCTACCAAAAATACCAACCCTAAAATGTTCATAATTTTTTTCATGATATAAAAAATTAATTATAAAAAAAATTCTATTGACCGCGCCTAGCCTTCACTAGCTCCCAAAATATTGGTACAGCTGATAATAAAATAATAGCAATCACGGCTAAAGAAAAGTTTTCTTTGACCACTGGTATATTACCAAAAAAATAACCCAAAAGAGTAAAGCCAAAAACCCAAACAAAACCACCGCTGACATTGTAATAAAGAAATTTTTTGTAATCCATCTTGCCCAAGCCTGCTACAAAAGGAGCAAAGGTCCTGACTATGGGTACAAAGCGAGCTAAAAAAATAGTCTTACCACCATGCTTCTCATAAAATTTGTGAGTTTTTTCTAAATGTTTTTGGTTAATTGGAAACTTCGGATGATCTATCAACTTCTGACCAAAATAATGACCGATCCAGTAATTCACTGTGTCCCCCAAAAAAGCTGCTAACCATAATAAAAATAGCAACCACAAAATTTCAAAAGAACCGATAGCAGCAAAAGCGCCAGCGGCAAATAATAAAGAATCCCCTGGTAAAAATGGCAACAAAACCAAACCAGTTTCTACGCAAATAATAGAAAACAAAATAGCATAAGACAAATAACCATAGCGCATAATGATATCGCCTAGATGACTATCGATATGTAAAATAAAATCAATAAGATTGAGTAAAATTTCCATAATGCCTAAAAAATTAAATAGTGCTATAAGTATATCAAAAAACCATTCCGTTTGGAATGATTGTTTGATGGGGTGGCAGATGGGGCTCGAACCCACGGCCGTCGGGACCACAACCCGATGCTCTACCAACTGAGCTACTGCCACCATATAAATAATTATTTGTTTATTAATCGACGCGCATGACCAAAATCTATATCCAATCTTTTACCTATCTCTCTGTAACTAAAACCTTTTTTTCTTAAAGCTCTGGCTGATTTAGTTAATAATTGTCTTTTTAATACTCTGTCCCTATTATTAGAAACAGCATTTATCAACCTTGGTAATACTATATTTATTTTTTGTTTTTTAACTATTGAAAAATTTTGAATTTGCCTAATAAAAAACAAAATATCTTCTTGCTTACTTATATAATATACCCAACTGTCTTTCCAGTGTGTTTGTCTCTTAGCCACCTTTATAACATAACCTACTTTAGCAAATCTTCTGATGCTATCCAATACAGTAAAATTGGTTTGAGCAATTGTCAACCTAAAACCAACACCATTATAAACTATAGAGCCCTCTCCATCAAAAAAACCCGCTATATATTCCCATGTCATAATAATATCTTAACATTTGTGGTCAAAAATGTAAAGGAGCATAACTGTCATAACCACAATAAAATGGTGTCCCGACCAGGAATCGAACCTGGATCTAGAGCTTAGAAGGCTCCTATTCTATCCGTTGAACTATCGGGACAAATTGACAAAAAATGGCTTTTTATCAAATAAACACCGCCAAGTATAGCAAAAAAAGGCCAATCGGTCAATGGTAAAACTTACCAAAATATGCTAAAGTTTACTTAGTAAAATAGTGCAAAATAAATAAAAAATTTATTTACCCCGTTAGAAATAGAACAATCAAGCGGGGAAGATAACAAAATATTAAATCATACCTATGTTAAAAACAAATATTTCTAATGGGGTAGAAAAAAAATCAATAATTTATTTGGGGGCTGACCATGCTGGTTTTAGGCTAAAAAATGCCATCAAACAACACCTCGAAGAGCATGGCTACAACTGTAAAGATCTAGGCGATAATCAACTAGTCAAAGACGATGACTACCCTGACTACGCCAACAAAGTAGCCAAGGCCGTATCTACTCACCAGGATCACTTTGGTATTTTGGTCTGTGGCTCTGGCCATGGCATGTCCATAGCCGCCAATCGTCATAAAAAAATCCGAGCTATCCTAGGTTTCTCTATAGAGTCAGCTATAGTCGCCCGCCATGATAGCAACAGCAATGTCCTCTGCTTGGCTGGAAGATTTTTAAACACTGACCACGCTCTCAATATTGTCGATAATTTTTTGCAAACTCCATTTTCGGGAGAAGAGAGATATATCAGAAGAATAAAAAAATTAAACTAATGAAAATCGTACCAGCTATCTTGGCTAGCGACCAAGCTCAATTCAAAAAACAGTGGCACAAAGTTGCTCCGTTTTTTGACTATATCCAAATTGATATCATGGATGGTCAGTTTGTCAGCAGTAAAAATAATCTCAAGCCTCACAATCTCCAAAAAGTCACGGCTCAACACCAGCTAGAAATACACCTGATGGTCAATGATGTGCCAAAATATATCAATCTCTGGGAGACTCTACCCAATGTCCGGAAAATACTCTGGCATTATGAAGCTGTCCCTGATGACACAGCCCTACTTGAGCTACTAGGCTACCTCAAAAAACAAAAAATAAAAGGTGGACTAGCCATCAATCCTCATACTCCCCTCAACAAAATAAAAAATATAGCAAAATATTTTGACACTATCCAAGTGATGGGTGTCGAGCCTGGTGCCCAAGGACGACCCTTGGCAAAAAATAGCTTGACCAAAATCAAACAACTTAAGAGAAAATATCCCAAACAAAAAATAGCTATTGATGGCGGAGTAAACGACAAAAATTTTCTCAAAATAAAACAAGCTGGTGCTGATATAATCGCCCTCGGTCACTATCTCCAAAGCAGTGATGACCCCCAGCAAGCTCTCAAAAAATTATCTACCAAAAAACCACGCTAAGCGTGGTTTTCTTGATCTTTGTTTTCGGTATTGAGCGTCGGCGATTCAGCTATTATCTCTATTTTTGTCTCTGGTAAATTGATTTTATCGGCTATATCAATGGCCGGTACATGGAGCTCGGTATTATTTACTTTTTGCACTGGCTCACTAGAGATAAAAACCTTTTCTTTTTTTTGACGACGATGCTTGAGCCAGCCAAAAACTAGTAAGAGTAAAACCAACAAGAGTAAAGCCCCGCCACCAACATAATATATGGTCCAATTTTTAGCTGCCGCCTCCTCACCAATTACCCTGATCTCCTGACCAACACCTACTGGTGGCAAATCATCTCTGATATTGGCAACCAAAAAAGTAATTGGCGCTGAGCGAGCCAAAAGCTTACCGCTCTGATCGTGACTAGCGACATAGACTTGGTGCACACCCTCAGTCAAAGGATCGGTCAAGCTGTATGACCATTGACCACTAGCATCAGTCTGAGTGCTCATCACCAAAGGTAAATTGCTATAAATAAAAATATTCACCCAAGTATTTGGCGTAGCCTTACCACTGAGCTGTAAGCCCTGACTACTAGCCTGGGCAGAGCCGACTGACCAATTTTCTAGCTCTGCTACATTACTCAATCTTGGTTCTTCGATGCTTGTGCCGCTAGCCAGGAGTTCTTCTAGAGCTAGACGACTTTTTGTGAGCTTGCCGGCACTCAAAGGATCGTAGCCTTTGGAAACTTCTTCTCCATCAAGATGACTATCATCATCACTATCTGCTTTTTTTGGATCAGTACCGTAGTAGGACTCGAGGTCATCAGGTAGTGCATCACCATCACCATCGCTCATGATGCCAGCTGGTGCACTAAAATATAAATTCTTTGTTTCGTCTAAATTATTTTGATTCTTGATTTTTAAAATCTTAATTTTTTTATCACTTGGGACTAGCGATAAATTGGCTGAACCTAAATCTGCTACAACCAATTCGTCATTGAGTGAGTTGAGAGTCAAACCATCTGACCCTAAGTTTTTGATAATAGTTAAAAATTTATTTCTTTGCTCCAGCTCATAGGCCAAGCGGGCAATATACTCATCACGCACAACTTGTGGGCAAGTACTAGTAGCCGTGATATTACAGATCAAATCCTTGGCGTATTTTTGATATAAATATTCTCGGCATTTGACTGGGTCATTTATTTTTTTCTCTAGACAACTATTATTTACATTTTCAAAAATATATTTTTCACAATCTACGCCATTGAAAATATTTTTGTCTTGGCAAATTTTTGGTAAAGAATCATTGATCTCTGCCTGATATTTTTGGCAGACCAATGGATCGGTGATACCAGAGCGTTGGCAGTCAATACTATTTTCCAAGCTAATGGAATTGAGATTGCTGGTCACTGACTGGGTACTCGTAGCCGTGGTGGTAGCATCTGGACCAGAGGGTTGAGCTGCTTGAAAATTATCATTTAACGAGGCTTCGTCAGCTGATGCATTTTTGTTATTATAGACTGTCACCAATTGTTTGACACTACCGACTTTTTGCTGATCAATCCTAGACTCCACATAGACTAAATAATTGCCATTGGCCAACACTGCTGTATCCCACATAGCACTAAAAACAGCTCCCTGATCATCAACAATAGAATCATCCATACCTTTGATGCGTAAAGCTTCGAGATGGTTGATGGCGTCTTCAACTACAAAATCTAAATTATCTATTTTTAGATTGGCTTCGGCACGCAAGCTAACTGATCCTTGGAGGTTGCTAGATAAATTGAATAAGTGAATAAACAAATCCTCAGGCTTGATAGCACTGGGCGCGTCCAAGCTATAGTCAAAGGTTTTATTTAGCACCAAATTAGTCTCTGGTATAGCTGCCGAAACTAACAATTTGTATGAGCCGTCAACAAAAGAATTGTCTAGCTCGATATTTTTTACCCAGTGGTAGCCATCTGTTTTATCAATCAAAATATCACGAGTACTGATGGCGGCATTGTCTGTATTGATAAACTCGACCGTCACTTTTTCACTCAAAAAATTAGTCGTCAAATCTACTAAAAAAAGCTTACTACTAATCGTAGTGTTATTTTCTGGGCTAGCCAGCACTAGATCTGGCGTCGTAGCATCTGTACTAGTAGCCGTAGTGGCGCTGGTACTGGTAGCTGTGCTAGTACTAGTAGTCGCTGCTGTCTGCTCAGCTCCTACGCCTTCCTGATTTTTAGTATCGGTCGACAAAGCATTGGTAGTCGACTCGTCTGTATTTTGATTGATTGTGTTATTAGTAGCAACGGCATTGATATTGGTATTCTCACCCCTAGAGCTCAGCAAAGAATTGTATTCTTCCGAAGATATGACCTTGACCCAGCTGGGTTCTGATTCTTGGCTACCAATCACTACCCCCTGCTCGTTCAAAATACTAGCCTGCACATTGATACTATAAACGCCAGTTGGCCAATCAGCTGCTTGCCACAATGATAGGCTAGTGTAAATATTGTCGCTACCTTTTTGAGTCTCAAAGCTAATCTTAAAATTATTATCCGGATCAGACATCACAAAATAAACTGGACCGATATTTTTACCTGTCTCTACAATCTTGGCTCTTAAAAATAAAGATTGATCATGCAAAACAAATTGTCCTGGCTGCGGACTCAAATAATCTACTTTTAGTTTATAATTTTTAAAAGAAACTGCCTGCGAAGCTACAAAAACCAAACTCTGAGTCAAAAGAATAAAACTCAAGAAAAAAAATAGAAAATGATGTTGAACTTTGTGCCAAAACATGGTTTGTATTTGTGCTTATTATAACACAATACACCTAATAAAATCAAAAA
>CAYUER010000007.1:0-13314 GCA_964443785.1 uncultured Gammaproteobacteria bacterium | reverse complement strand
AAAATTATATTTTATTCACAAGGGCAAACCGGATTAGCTGTATTGGCACCAGCACAATCCAGAATATCAACTTGATATTTACAAGTGTTGGCGCTCAGCCAGCTAGGGGCATCACCACTAGTACCGGCACTGCAACTACTACAGCTATAGCTAGCACTACCCGCTTCGCCCAGCAAGCACAAAGTGTCAGCTGCCTGCGTCACACTCACACAAGTCAAGCTCTCGGCTGCGCAAATAGTATCACAGCTGGCAGTAGACTCGGTGCCAGCATACCAACAATAACCTCCGGCATAGGCATCACAAGTAGCTCGTAGCTGTGGCCTTTCAGCTACAGAGCTCACTGTGCTATCACAAGCGCCAATGATGATGTTATTGCTCTCATCTTTTCTGATGTAATAGCCCGTATCACTATCGTTAGACTTATTGGGATCAATGGGTAAATTGGTAATATTTTTATTAAAAAAATCAGTGTCATCTATTTTCAGGCAATACTCTGTGTCTGTATCACAAGTCAAAGCTAATCCCGACTGCGTATTGCATAGTACTTTTTTGGCTGTAGTGATTTGGCCCAAAACCGGCAAAGCACCCTTGTGGCTCTGCGCATAAGCGATAAAAGCCGCACTCAAAACATTGAGATCGTCCCTTCTTTTGGCCGTCTTGGTGTCATTGATTCTATCTACTGGATCTATCCAAATAAAAGCAGCTGCTCCCAGACCCAAAATAATGGTGACTACAATGATCAACTCCAACATTGTAAAACCCGAAGTAAAATTTTTATTTAAACTCATATAATAATTTTGAAATATCTCGTACTTTGACCGGCCTTTTGACTAAAGCCGTGCCCCGCAGTTGTGGCAAGTTAGCCACATACTCTGGCTTATTAGCCTGATAAAAAATACCATAAGGAATTTTGTCACCCCAAACCAATGCCTCTTTCATGGCTGCTTGAAAATCTGATTTATTATAATCTTTTTTGTCATCCAAATTGTACAAGCGATCAAAAAACCATTGAAAGGTGTTGGTCTTGTTGAAAGTGACGCAAGGCTGAAAAACATCGACCAAAGAAAAGCCCTCATGAGTAATGGCTGTTTTAAAAACATTTTTTAAATGCTCGGCCTGTCCAGAAAAACCACGAGCCACAAAGCTGATACCTTGAGCGAGCGACAAAGCAATTGGATTGACAGCATCATCGAGCGTGCCTTGCGGTGTGGTCTTGGTCTTGAAGCCTCGATCAGAGGTCGGGGCAGTCTGGCCAGTGGTCAGACCGTAGACTTTGTTGTCATGCACGACATAGGTCACATTGACATTGCCACGGATAGCGTGCAAAAAGTGACCCAATCCTTCGCCATAGCCATCACCATCTCCGCCCATCACTATGACTGTCAAATCTTTGTTGGCCAGCTTTGCTCCAATAGCAGTCGGCACTGCTCGCCCATGCAGGGAGTGCCAAGCATAAGTTTTGATAAAATTAGTATCATTGCCAGAGCAACCAACTCCATAGACGATCAGCACCTTGTGTGGATCAAGATTGAGCTCTGCTAGAGCCTGACGCATGGCAATCCACATAGCAAAATTACCACAGCCTGGACACCAAGATGGTTTTTGTTTGGTTAAAAAATCTTTGTCAGTCAGCATATTATAATTCACTTAAAGCTTTGATTAGCTCTTCCCTAAAAAATGGACGACCGTCATATTTTAATAATTTATTTTTAAAAACAAAACCTGTTTCTTGTGTGATCAGCTGTCCTAGCTGAGCATTGCTGTTATTTTCTATCAACAAAACTTTTTTAGATTTTTTCAAGATTGGCGCCACAAAATCTTTGGCTAGTGGCCAAATATATTGTAGCTGTAAAATTTTGATATTGGACTGCTGCTTGCTAGACAAAGAGTGATAAGCATCGAGCACTGGCCCCTTGGTCGACCCCCAGATGACTACTGTCTTTTTGGCTTTATGATTGCCGTGAATAATGGGCTGAGGCATGACTTTGGCAAAAGTATCTACTTTCCGCGTACGCTTGTCCATCTGCTCCAGACGATTTTGAGCACTCTCTTCAGTGTAGCCGTAGCCATCATGCTCATCACTATTGGCGATAAACAAAGCATTTTTCATACCAGGCAAACTACGAGCTGAAATGCCGTCAGTACTCAAACGATAGCGATCAAATTTGCTCAACTTATTGACTTGTTCTTGAGTCAATAATTTACCACGCCTGATTTTCAAACCCCTAGTACTAAACTCTGGCACCGTACTACTACCTTCAGATATAAATTTGTCCAACAAGACAATCACTGGTGTCTGATAAATCTCCGCCAGATTCAAAGATTCGGCACCAATATGAAAAGCTTCGCTAGTATCGCCAGGTGCTATGACAATGCGGGGAAAATCTCCCTGCGCTGCTCGCAAGACAAATTGCAAATCGCCCTGCTCAGTCCAAGTGGGTAGTCCCGTAGCTGGTCCTGGTCGCTGACAATTGACTACCACTATGGGTGTCTCCGTGATCCCTGCTAGACCCAAAGCCTCCGTCATCAAAGAAAAACCACCACCTGAAGTAGCAGTCATGGCACGAGCTCCGACATGGGCTGCCCCCAAAACCATATTGATCACTGATATTTCATCTTCAGCGTGCTTGACGACAATGCCAGTTTTTTCGGCTACACCGGCTAGATACTGTAAAATTGTCGAAGATGGTGTCATGGGATAGCCAGCATAAAAATTCAAACCATTGGCTAGCGCTCCCAGAGCCAAAGCTTCATTAGAGGCAATCAAAATATTATTATTTTTCTTGACCAAGGGCAGCTGACACATAAAATCTGTGTGAAAAATTTTCTTAGCCTCCTGATAGCCAGCTGACAAGGCTTGCAAATTATTTTTGACTATTTGCTCGCCTTTATTTTTAAAATTCTCCTTGATCACTTGATCGGCAATATGTCTGGGCTGACTCAAAATAGCCAAAGTAGCCCCCAAGGCTACAACATTGCGCATCACTTCGCCGCCAGCCTGACTAGCCAACTGACTCAAAGAAATAGGCAAAAAATTGACGCCCTGCTGGGGGCGAATATTTTTGATTTTATCTTGATCGTAGATGACGACTGCGCCAAGGCTCAGCTCATTAAGATGCAGGTCAATGGTTTCTTTGTTGAGAGCCACCAAAATATCCACTGACTTGGTGACACTGTTTACTTCCAAGACATCGATCATCACTTGGTAGGTATTGTGCCCGCCGCGGATCAAAGATGGATACTCAGTATAGTCAAAAGTTTCATAGCCAGTCTTCATAAAAATCTTGGCGAGCATCATACCGGCTGACTTGATGCCAAAGCCCGCCTCACCGCCTATTTTCCAACTGAGATTTTGTCTTGTCTGCATAGTGTAAAATATTTTTTATACCCTTATAGTATACCAGAAATATAAATTATTATCTAATAAATAGCCGCTTACATCATTTTTTGATATAATAAATTTAATATTAATAATTATATGGAAAAACAAAACAATTGGGATAGTATTTTTGGCAAAATAATCTTTTGGTTAATATTTATTTTTTTGAATGTAGGTACATTTAGCACATTAAAAGTTTTTTATGAAACTGCTATCTGTCTTTTTAGACAAGGTGGTCTATGTGAAGGTCCTGGTGGGTTCTTTGGCCCAATGGCAGCCTTGATTGTCTTTATTCCCTCACTTATTATGGATTATTTTCTTATCAAAAATAGAAGAAGTTTTTTTAAAAATAAATTCATCGTATTTTTTCTGCTTGTAGCCACTATTCTAATTGCATTTTTTACTATTACTTTATTAATATTTACAAAATAAGCTCGACTATAGTCCTACAGAAAAAACAAAAAACAGTCTTCACAGAGGTGAAGATTGTTTTTTAAAAAAAATTATTATGTTTGATAGGCCTCTGAGCTTTACTATTTCATTTTTATTTTTTTAATAATTAAACGTATTGTTACTAATATTTATACTCCTGTTAATAAATTTATTTAACAAGGTTAATATTAACAGTAAAGAGCGAAATTAGCCCAACTAAAGAGCAATAAAATATATAAATAGGCTGGCATATTTTTGTTTTTATTTTATAATCTAGCCTTTAAAATAATTTTATCATGTCATCCACGTCGTCAGTAAGACAAAGTAACTTAGCGAGGTCAGGGCAAAGACTGCCCAATTTTCATGACTCTGCGCTTCCGGATGATCGTGAATAGTATAAAGTTTCCACGACTCCATTTCCCATTTTTGTTTTTGTTCTTCCATATTTTTATTTTTAACCTGCCAGCTAATGCTGACCGGTGGCTAATTAGTTGTTTTATTAAACTTTGTGACTAACCATATAGATCAGGGTCAGACTACCCACGGCGCATAAAATCACAATTGCCCAGTAATCGCTAGACCTTAGCCTAGCATCTCCTGGTCTGACTATGAGACGAAATGATTTGACCTGTTGACTCATAAAGTGAAAAATTATCTAATAAAAAATGGCCCGCGCCCTGATAATAGGGCGGAAGCCAAATAAACCTTACATATATAATATTAGCACAAAAAAACGCTTTTGTCAAGAAAATAGCTAGCTTTTTTCTTAGTATGTGCTAAGATATAAAGTACTTACAATAATATATTTAAATTTCTTATATATGCGCATAGAAATCGATCGTGAAGCCTGTATCAGCGTAGCCTCTTGTGTGGCTGTAGCACCAAATACTTTTGAGTTGGACGATCAGGGTATTGCTATCATCAAAAATCCTACGGGTGATGATGAAAAAATTATCTTACAAGCTGCTCAGAGCTGCCCAGTCAATGCCATCATCATCTACGATGACAACGGCAATCAGATTCACCCGCCTAAAAAATAAGTTTAACTCCACAATCACAAAGGTATTGGTGCCTGTTTATACTGGCGCCTAATTTTAGCATAACAAAAACAATTTTATGACCAAACATATATATCTCGACCATGCCGCCACAACTCCGACTGACGCTAGGGTAGTCAAAGCCATGGCCCCATATTGGACCAAAAACTTTGGTAACCCCTCTAGCCTCTACCATATTGGCCAGCAAGCCAAGAATACATTGGACAACGCTCGAATAGCAGTAGCCAAAGTATTTCACTCCCAGCCAGAAGAAATAATTTTCACTGGTGGTGGCACCGAAAGCATCAATCTCGCCATCAAAGGTGTGGTACTAGCTAGTAGGCTGGCGCCAGCTCATGTTATCACTAGCAATTTTGAGCACCACGCTGTCCTCAATGCTGTCCAAGCACTCAAAAACCAAGGACACGAAGTATCACTAGTGCCAGTAGACGCTGATGGTTTTGTGATGCAGGATAAACTATGGTCAGCCATCCAAGACAATACAGTCTTGATCAGCATCATGATGGCCAACAACGAAGTCGGCACTATAGAGCCGATCCAAGAAATCGGTGCCAAATTAGAAAAAATAAACAAAGAACGCAAAGCCAAAAATTTACCACATATTTTCCTGCATACTGATGCCTGTCAGGCGGCTGGAGCGCAAGAACTCAATGTCGACAAGCTCCATGTCGATCTCCTGAGTATCAATGGCAGTAAAATATACGGACCAAAAGGAGTAGGCGCACTCTATGTCCGTCGTGGCACTCCCCTCAAAGCCCTAGTCGATGGTGGTGGCCAAGAAAAAAATCTACGCTCTGGTACTGAAAATATTCCCGGCATCATCGGTCTAGCTACAGCCCTCAATATCGCTGAACAAAATCGTGAAAAAGAAAATAAAAGACAAATTGCCCTGCGTGATTGGTTGATTAAAAAATTATTGACCAGTATACCAAAGACTTTACTCAATGGTCATACTACTAATAGATTGCCAAACAACATTAATATATCTATCTTAGATATAGAGGGTGAAGCCATGTTGCTCTATCTGGATGAGATTGGCGTCCAAGCCTCGACTGGCTCGGCCTGCACTGCTCAAGATCTCGAGCCCTCACATGTCATCCGGGCCTTGGGGCGTCCATACGAAGCGGCTCATGGCTCACTACGTCTGACTCTAGGTCGTGATACAAAAAAAGAAGATTTGGTATTCTTGACCAAAAAATTACCAGGTATTGTCAAATATTTACGCCAAGTCTCTCCTATCAATGTCGATATGAATACCCTGCACTCCTCTATCAAAAAATATCCTCGTGAAATTATTAAATTATAAACTTATGCCTACATATACAAAAAAGAAAAAGAAAGTGGCAAAAAAAAGTGTGGCCGAGCAAGCTGACATTGTGCCAAAAAGTGGCGAAGAATCTTGGCTCTACTCGGACATAGTCAAAGAACACTTTTTCACTCCCAAAAATCTCATCATGGATGCCTCAAAAATAAAAGACTACGATGGTCTAGGCATGATCGGCTCACCAGCCTGCGGTGATATGATGAAAGTCTGGGTCTGGGTCGATAAAAAAAACGACAAAATCAAAAAAATGCAGTGGCAAACTTTTGGTTGCGCTTCTGCTATCGGCGCTACCTCCATGCTCTCGGTCATGGTCGCCGAAAATGGTGGCATGCCCATCGAGCAAGCACTCAAAATCAGACCACAAGACATCACTTCCAGACTCGGAGGTCTACCAACTAGAAAAATACATTGCTCAGTCCTCGGCGACAAAGCTTTGCGCAGTGCGATCAATAATTATTTCTTGCGCAGTAAGCAAAAAGATCGTATAGTCGAAGAGCAAGCTCGCATGATTGATAAGATAGCTCAAGTGACAGACCATGATATAGAAGAAGCGGTGCTTGAAGGCGCTATCACTCTAGAAGCAGTCCAGAAAAAAACCAAAGCTGGCGTCGGCAATCCTGAAGTCATACCAGAAATAGAGCAACTTATAAAATTTTATCGCGAAAAATATTTCGGATAGCTGTCACCCTGAATTCATTTCAGGGTCTCCAAAAAACAACAGTAGATTGGAGATGCTGAAACAAGTTCAGCATGACAAATAATTATTAAATAAAAATATATTCACCTCGCTTAGAAATATTACAAAAATCTAACGAGGTAAAATAAACTACTAATCATTAATCATTTTACACCTATGCCAACTGCAAATATTTCTAACGAGGCGAGGCAATTTATAACCCCCGATTTACCATACGACTACAAGGCACTAGAACCTTTCATTGATGAGGCTACTATGCGTCTACATCATGACAAGCATCATGTCGCCTACACTACCAATCTAAACAAAGCTTTAGAAAAATATCCTGAGTGGTACGAAAAAAGTGCCGAAGATATTTTACGCCACTTGGATCAGGTACCAGAAGATGTGCGCTTGAGTGTCAAAAATGCCTGCGGTGGTCATATCCATCACAATATCTTGTGGGAGACCATGATGCCAAATGGTAAGGCTATGCCCGAAGGAGAACTTCTCCAAGCTATCAATGATAGTTTTGAAAGTTTTGAAAACTTCAAAGAAGGTTTTACCAAAATGGCGATGTCTGTCTTTGGTTCTGGCTGGGCCTGGCTCTCACTAGACAATGGTAAACTCATCATCGATAAGACAGCCAACCAAGACAGTCCCTACACTCTAGGCTACACTCCACTCTTTGGCTTTGATGTCTGGGAGCATGCCTACTATCTCAAATACCAAAATCGTCGGGCTGAATATTTGGAAAATATGTGGTCTGTGATAAACTGGGATAAGATCAGCGAAGAATATTTAAAGAATAAATAAAATTAACTATAAAAAATATGCATAATGATAAAGAATGTTGTGGTGGTGGTTGTGGTTGTGAATCTGGCTGTGGTGAAAACACTTGCTGGAATTGCACTCCAAAAATAAATGCCAAGGCGCCAAATTTTAGCGCTGAAGCCTACCACAATGAAGAAATAAAAAATATTAAGTTGTCTGACAACAAAGGTAAATGGACTATTTTGTTTTTCTACCCAGCTGACTTTACTTTTGTCTGTCCGACTGAGCTTGAAGATCTAGCCAATCACTACGAAAAACTAAAAAAACTCAATGCCGAAGTACTATCAGTCTCTACTGATACTGTCTTTGCGCACAAAGCTTGGCACGACTCCTCAGAGGCCGTCAAAAAAATAAACTTCCCTATGGTCGCCGATCCGACTGGCAATATCACTCGTGACTATGGTGTCTATATCGAGGGCGAAGGTTTGGCTCTACGCGGTACTTTTATCATCGATCCAGAAGGCATCCTGAAAACAATGGAAATCCATGCCAATGGCATTGGTCGCTCGGGCAAAGAACTCTTACGCAAATTACAAGCTGCTCAGTTTGTCCATAAATATGGCGATCAAGTTTGCCCAGCCAACTGGGAACCAGGAAAAGATACTTTGAAGCCTGGTCTAGATTTGGTCGGTAAAATATAAGTACAAAAAACCGCCCCTCGACTACGCTCGGGGCGGTTTTTGTATTGACAAAATTAGTAATTTAATATAATGTATCTCAGTTATTGTTCTTGGTGGGTCCCTTGGATCACGAAAGACGGAGACACTGTAGTGGCGGGTTTGGTTGGCGCCTTTACCTCCACGACTGCGGTCGGTTACTTCACCGTCAATCGTCCCGAGGGACCCACCTCGCTCACACAGCCAGTTCTCACAGAGGGCTGGCTTTTTCTTTTGTTGTAAAATATTGACCTTTGCTCATAAAAATGCTAGTATACAAAATCGTCGACTACCAAGTGGTCGACGATGGTGAAGGGGTGACTCAACAGGGATCCTCTCTCACAAACCCCGCCAGACTTCGGTCTGGCGGGGCCTATTTTTTTATTTGACAGAAAGAAAAATTAGTATTAATTTTAGCGTGGCCTCACAAAAAAAGGAGGTCAACATGGCCGAAAAAGGCAAAAACAATTTGCGCCGCCAACTTGCACCCACATCTGAAAGACGCGCCGCATGCATCCTGATCGGCATGGTGATCTTGGGCTGTTTGATTGCCTGGCACTTGGGCCAACCCTAGACACCTCGGGGTGCTTATCCGACTCACATGTCGATAAGCACCCTATTTTTTATTACTAAAAAATATCTGCAATTTTTTTATACTTTAAAAAGTGGTATAATATGCTTATCAATATTAAAAAAATAAAAATGGAACCAATCATCAATCAACAAATGCCTATGCCAGAAACCAAAAATAAAACTTGGCTCTGGCTAGTAATTATTATTTTAGTGGCTGGACTTGTCAGCGCTGGAGTATACTACTGGCAAAATATGAAAGCCAAAAAAATGGCTACTAGCGCTGAAGAAAAAGTGCGCAGTGAAATGCAAATTAAAATTACTGAGGCGGAAAATAGGACAACTGATTTAGGAAATAAATTAATTGAACAACAAAAAACTATTGAAACTTCCATAAATAAATTTACTCTTATAAATGACCGCTGTACTGCAGAAGAATGTTTATTCAATAATAATAGTAACTATCCTATGGGTACTGCCGTCATTAAAGGGTATTATTCCTCCGTCGAACGCACTGCTTGGGATGTAACTAAAAAATGTGATGGATTTACTATAACTGGTGGCTCACAAGAAATAATTCGCGCTATGACAGATTTAGTTGATAAGGGAAATACCGTACATAGTAAAAACGCACTAAACCAACCAGTAATTAACTTGGGACTATCTTCTATTAGCCAACAAGAAAAACAAACAATACTAAACTCTAACATAAAAAGACCAATAGAATTATTAATATTTGTAGACAGTCCAGTAGAAGTGGGTGTCCCAGTTTGCTTCGAGGATGCCACAGTTTTAAAAATAAATAACTAATGCCCAAAATCACCCTCACATCCTATGGCGCCACTCAAGAAGTCACTGGCTCCTGTCATCTACTCAAGGTAGATGGCTTTCGGCTATTGATTGACTGCGGGCTATACCAGGGCGATCTCAATAATTATTTTCGCAATTGGGAAGAGTTTGGCTTCTCCGCCAAAAATATTGACGCTGTCATCCTGACTCACGCTCATCTTGATCACTGCGGTCGTTTACCCAAGCTCATCAAAGAAGGTTTCAAAGGCAAGATATATACCACTCCACCAACAGCCAAACTAGTCGAAGTAGTCCTAGCTGACAACCTGAAAATCATGGCCGAAAAAATCGCCCATAGTAAATATCCACCACTCTACAGTAGTGCTGATTTAGCTAATACCAACAAAAAATTTGTACCAGTTGACTATGGCCAAAATTTTAAAATCAATGAAAATATTTCCTTTACCTTCCACCAAGCTGGACACATCTTGGGCGCAGCTATAATCAAGCTAAAGATATTTGGTAAGACTATCATCTTCACTGGCGACATTGGCTCTGAAAATATGCCCCTAGTCAAAGATATCGAATACTTTGACCAAGCTGACTATGTGATAATGGAGAGCACCTATGGCGACAGGCTCCATGCCCAAGTCAAAAATCGCGACGCTGTCTTACTCCAAGCCATCCAGCGTATCACTGCCCAAGGCTCCACTCTAGTCATGTCCGAATTTGCTATAGAGAGGGCCCAAGATATTTTAAAAGTGCTTAACGACTATTATGAAAAACACTTAGACTTCCGTGTGCCAGTCTACCTCGATAGTCCCATGGCTGATGTAGTGACCAAAATATACAAAAAATATTCAAACTACTTCAATGACTCCGCTCAAGATGATCTGAAACGCGACCGTGATATTTTTGACTTCCCACATCTGAAAATCACTTCCGAAGCAAAATTTTCTAAAAACATCAATACTGCTCTGCCTCCAAAAATCATTTTAGCTGGCTCGGGTATGGCTGATGGTGGACGCATCATCCACCACCTCGCCCACTATGCCTCTGACCCAAAAAATTATATTTTATTCATGGGTTTCCAGGTGCCTGGCACTTTGGGTCATCGTTTTACTAGTGGTGCTTTTGACTTTAGCTACAATGGCAAGAGTGTACCAATCCACTGTGCCGTGGATCAGATTGACGGCTTCTCAGCTCACGCTGATCAGGCTGGTCTAATGAAATGGGTTGGACACTTTCAAAACCAACCAAAAATATTCATCGTCCATGGCAATCCAGAAGCTATGAACACTTTGGCACAAAAAATAAATACTGAGCTGAAATTCAAAACTGAAATCCTGCTAAAACAAACTAGCGTGGAATTATAAAATAAACTAAAAATAAAACCAGCCCTTCGCGAAGAGCTGGTTTTTTATTGTCTTCTTTTATTTAGTGGATTCTCGGGCTCAAACTCCTGCGTCTCGGTCTTTTTTTGCTCCAAGACTGGATACTTGAGAGCATCAAGATCCCCCACATAGCTCACTGGATCAACCAAATCATGATCTGAAACTTTACGCGGACGGGGTTTATCATTGCGTGGAGCATTGTGACGCGAACGACGACGCTGTTCTTTTTTATGAAATATATTAGCCATAATGTTTTACTATTTTTATGCCCCTATACCTTAGCAAAAAAAGCTCGAAAACACAAATATTTCTGTGATTTTACTTATCCACAAATATGAATTATAATAAAAAAACCTGAAAAAAATCAGCCAAAAACAAAAATTTGTGAACACTACATCTTGTGTGCTATAATATTTTAGACCACTAGATATTGTGGCGTAGAGGCTGATATTATTTTTTTGTCTCAAAAAAGCTAGTTATTTTATAAAAATAAACTTAAATATAAAAACCCATGCAAGTCAAAAAAAGAAACGGACAGTTCGAAGAGCTGGATCTCCAAAAAATCACTAATTCACTACGTCAGGCTATCCTGAGTTCTGGCCTAGAAGACAATCCTCTAGCCGAGCGCTTTGCTGACCAAACCATGAAATACCTCAAAGCCAGCTACCCAGATGAAGAACTCATCACTTCTGATGATGTCCGCAGTGCCGTCAATATCGTCCTCCTAGAAAACAACCTGCCCCAAGTAGCCAAGCTGTATTTCCAAAAACGTGGTCAAAAGATCAACAACCAAGGCAAAATATTTCACAGCATGGTCAAAATCAAAAAAAGAGATGGCACTATGGTCGACTATGACAAAAACAAAGTCTTCCAAGCCATCAATAAGGCTGGCCAAGCTACCAATGAGTACGATGAGCTAGAAGCCAAAAAGCTGACCGATATAGTCAACGCTGTCCTCGAGCAAAAATTTGACGGTCATGATACTCCGACTGTCGAGCAAATCCAAGATGTCATCGAAATCATCTTGATCCAATCCAATTGGGCCAAGACGGCCAAAGCCTTCATCCTCTATCGCGAGCAACGCAAAAAAGTCCGTCTCGAAATCGGTAAAGAAGTGACTAGCCCAGAAGTCAAAGAACTAGAAACTCTGGGCATCTTCCTCAGCAAGCAAGCTAAGCACATTCTCAATGGCTCTATGGACTTTGATGAACTCGGCCGCATCATCTTCCTGGATCGCTACTCTGTCAAAGATAAAAAAGAAGACATTGCTATTGGTGATCTAGTCATTGCCATCACCAAAGAAGACCGCAAGTACCCCAAAAAAGATCTGGGTGTTGTCAAACAAATCTTGCCTGGCGAAAAAGCCATTCTCCACATGCTGACCGGTGTCTACGCTGACAAGCTAAATAATTATGAATTCGAACAAGATCTTTACAAGTGTGACAAGCCTCGCGAGTCCATCGAAGACGCTCATCGTCGTGTCGCCAAAGCTGTAGCCTCAGTCGAGACTAGCACAGAAAACCGCGAAAAATATTTTGAACAATTTTTTGAAGAGCTACGCGCCAAGCGCATCCAACCAGGCGGACGCATCATGACTGGCGCCAATGTAGATCCTCATGGCAACTATACTTCCAATCTGACATTATTCAACTGCTATGTCTTGCCCTCACCTCGCGACTCACGTAAAGCTATAATTGCTGACACTCTCTACCAGATGACCGAAGTCATGTCGCGTGGTGGCGGTGTCGGACTATCTCTCTCTACTCTGCGTCCTCGTTATGCTTATGTCAAAGGCGTGCACGGCAAATCATCAGGCTCAGTCTCTTGGGGTGGACTATTTTCCTATGTCACTGGACTGATCGAGCAAGGTGGCTCACGCCGTGGCGCTCTGATGTTGATGCAGTGGGACTGGCATCCTGATGTCCTAGAGTTTATCGACTCCAAGACCAAGGCCGGTCAAATCGAAAATGCTAACATCTCCGTCATGGTGTCTGACTCTTTCATGAAGGCGGTCAAAAATGATGAATATTGGAATCTAGAATTTCCTGACTACGAAAATCCAGCCTATAAAGATATTTATGATAACGTATGGGATGGTGATATTCACTCTTGGAAAAACGCTGGCTATCCGGTCCGCGTCTACAAGACAGTCAAGGCTCGTGAGCTCTGGGAAAAAATCATAGTATCTGCTCACTCTAGCGC
>CAYUER010000006.1:22134-38797 GCA_964443785.1 uncultured Gammaproteobacteria bacterium | reverse complement strand
CCCTGCGCTCTATTTATTTTAGCATACTTTGGTGAAATAAAATAAAATGGCACCGGATTCAAAGTATGCGAAGTGATAGCTTGATTGATTTTGGGGTCATATGTTTCTTCGGCATTACCATGATCAGCTGTAATCAGCAAAGTATAATCATGTTTTTTGGCGCTCTCGGCAATAGCACCCAAAGCACTATCGACTGCTTCTACGGCTTTGACAATGGCCGGAAAATTACCAGAATGTCCGACCATGTCACAGTTGGTCAAATTGACAGCAATAAAATCATACTGCCCACCCTCTATACTAGAGACTACTGCCTCGGCTATTTCTTTGGCTTTCATCTCTGGCTTTTCATCATGAGTAGCTACATCTTTGTTACTCGGTATCATGATGCGATCTTCGCCCAACATAGGTTCGTATTGTTGAGCATTAAAGAAAAAAGTCAGGTGAGTGAATTTTTCTGTTTCAGTGATCTTGATTTGTTTTTTACCACTAGTAGATATTACTTGCGACAAAAAATTGTGTATTTCTTCGGGACCATAGGCCACACGGACATCGAGCTCATCATCGTACTTGGTCATGGCTACATATTTTAGATTGTCAATCTTGGCTTCTAGAGTTCTTTTGGTGATCTGCCTAGCTCTATCTGAGCGGAAATTGGCAAAAATCACTGCGTCATTGCTAGCTATTAAGCCCTCACCCTCTTCCTCCAGCTCAATAGAAGCTGGCTCAATAAATTCATCAAATTTTCCAGCCTGGTAATTATGTTCGATGATATCATGAGCAGTTTTAAACTTTTGCTCAGAACCCTTGGTCATGACTAGAAAATGTTTTTCTACACGGTCATGATTGTTATCCCTATCCATGCCCCAATATCTACCACCCAGTGAAGCGATCTTGCCCACACCAGCTGATTGCAAAAATTCTTCTAAATCATGAATATAGCCCTTGGCACTTTGGGGTGCCACATCGCGTCCATCAGTAAACAAATGTAAAAATATTTTATCAACACTATGTGCTTTGGCAGCGAGGATCAAACCCTTGAGGTGCTCGACATGACCATGCACACCACCATCACTGATCATACCTTTGATATGCAGAGCACTGTTATATTTTTTGACATGCTCAAAAGCTTCTAGAATAGCGGGATTTTTTTCTAGTTCCTTATTTTGGACAGCCCGATTTATTTTGACCAGATTTTGATAGATGATGCGACCAGAGCCGATCACTAGATGATTGGCCTCGGAGGTACCCATCTGACCATCGGGTAAGCCAATAGCTTCACCACTGGCTGACAATAGAGCAAAAGGATGATGAGCCTGCAAATCATCAAGGTGAGGAGTCTGGGCTGTAAAAACAGCATTGTGATCGGAGGCCTCTCGATAGCCTAGTCCATCACAGACTACTAATATGACTTTATTTGACATATTAAAAAGGAAACTTCTTTAAAGCTGCTTTGGCTCCCAAGGCTTTTTCTATTTTGAGCAAACGATTGTATTTGACTGTGCGCTCACTACGAGCTGGTGCGCCCGTCTTGATTTGACCAGTGCCCATGGCTGCAGCCAAGTCAGCAATAAAATCATCTTCAGTTTCGCCGCTACGATGGGAAATAACTGCCGTCATCTTATTTTGTCTAGCCAAAAGTATAGCTTCAATAGTTTCACTCAAAGTACCGATTTGATTTAATTTTATTAAAATAGAATTAGAAGATTTTTGCTCTATGCCTTTTTGCAAGCGTTTGATATTGGTCACATAAAGATCATCACCAACAATCTGCACTTTATTTTCAGTTTTAATCAAAAATTCTTGAAAGCCCTGCCAATCATCTTCGCTAAAAATATCTTCCAATGTATGAATCGGATATTTTTGTAAAAGCTCCAAATAAAAATCGGCTAACTGACTGCTAGACAAATTCTTGGCTTCTTTTTTGAGCTCATAACTACCCTCTTTATAAAACTCCGTGGCAGCAGCATCAATACCAAAAATAATATCAGTACCGAGTGTGTAGCCAGCTTTTTGAATCGCCTCAGTCATTAGTTCAAAAGGTTCAGCGTTTGATTTTACAGCTGGCGCAAAACCACCTTCATCACCCACGCTGATTTCATAGCCTTTGGCTTTTAAAATTTTCTTTAAATTAAAATATACTTCTGCACACATCCTCACAGCCTCAGTAATATTTTGCGCACCAATTGGTAAAATCATATATTCCTGAATATCAGTCGCCCAGTTGGCATGCTTGCCGCCATTCATGATATTCATCATAGGCAAAGGCAAAAAATAATTACCAGCAAAATCAGGATTGAACTTGGCTAAATATTCATACAAAGGTTTTTTTTCATGACTAGCTTGAGCGCGAGCTGTAGCTAGCGACACGGCCAAAATAGCATTGGCACCCAGCTTTGCTTTATTTTCTGTGCCATCCAGATCAATCATGAGTTGATCAATATTTTTTTGCTCGCTAGCTTCCTGGCCCACCAAAGCTGGGGCAATGATAGTTTCAATATTTTTGACAGTTTGTAAAACTCCCAAGCCATTGTAGCGTTTCATGTCACCATCGCGTAGCTCGACAGCTTCATAGCTACCAGTGGAGGCACCAGAGGGTACAGCTGCTGATCCCAAAGACCCATCTTCTAAGACCACACTTGCTTCAATAGTTGGATTACCACGAGAATCCAAGATTTCCAAAGCTTCAATACTTTTTATTTTCATATTTTTGCTAAAATTAATACTAAAAAGGACTATAATTATAGCAAATTATAGCCTTTGGTCAATCAAAAATAATGATATTATATTTTGGTATTTTTATTTTTCTTGATTAAAAATAACAAAGCTGTAATAGCCAATACAAAACCTAATAGCTGGGCACCCGGACTATCATCATAGCCTCCGTAAACAAACAAAAAAATGCCGAATAAAATGAATAATACAAAAAATAAATTTTTTATCACTACTCTACCTTTGCTCATATAAAATATCATATTATATTTTATGCGAATTAGCAAATTAAAATATTGACAATCTGGCAAAATTATGAGATTATAAGATCTATTAATTTTTTAAAAATAAGCACATGGCTGGCGACGTCGTTTTAAGATTTGATAATGTCACTTTTGAATATGTAGAGAAAAAAATTCTGCTTGATGAAGCTTGTTTTAGTGTGCGCCAAGGTGCCAAAATAACTTTGATGGGCCAAAATGGCGCTGGCAAAAGTACTATCTTCAAATTGATCAAAGGCGAAATCAAGCCAAACAAAGGTAATGTCTTTATCGCCAACCAAGCTAGTATTGCCACCGCCTCACAGATGATCGACAAGGCCGACCTCGCTCTCAGTATCGAAGATTACTTTGCCAAAGCTTTTGTAGAAGTACCAGGTAATATCAAAAGCCAAATCACCAAAGTCATGGAAGCCGTTAACTTGACTGTACCGATGGATAGAAAAGTTGGTGAGCTATCTGGTGGCCAGCAAGCGCGCATCCTCCTCGCCTTTGCTCTGATCCAAAACCCTGACATACTACTACTCGATGAGCCGACTAACAATCTCGATAAAGATGGCATTGATCATTTGATCCAATTTTTGATCATGTACGAAAAAACGGTGATCGTCATATCGCATGATGCTGACTTTTTAAATTGTTTTACTGAGGGAGTTATCTATCTAGATTCTTTTACCAAAAAAACAGAAATCTATGTCGGCGACTATTACTCCGTAGTAGAAGAAATAAATAATCGCATCGAAAGAGAGCGCAAAAAAAATGCTCAGCTAGAAAAAGAAATCCAAGACAACAAGGAGAAAGTAAACTTTTTTGCCAACAAGGGTGGTAAGATGCGCAAGCTAGCCAGCAAGCTCAAAGAAGAAATAGCTGACCTCGAAGAAAACAAAGTCGATGTGCGTCGCGAAGACAAAACTATCCGCGAATTCATCATCCCTGACCAAGGCATCACCGGTAATATCGTCACTATTCACTCAGTCAAAGTAATCAAAAACCACGAACCAATCACCAAAGATGTAGACTTGATTTTGCGCCAAAGAGATAGACTCTTGATTTCTGGACCAAACGGTATTGGCAAAAGCACTCTTTTGCGCTCACTAGTAGACGAGACAAATGAAGGAGCCAAAATTTTGGCGGGCACTACTGTTGGCTACTATAGTCAAGATTTTGCCACCTTAGATTATGAGCAGACCGTCTTTGACTCTTTGACTAGCATCACAGCTGATGGTACAGATATGACTACCATGCGCGCTATTGCTGCTGGCTTCTTGATCACTGGTGAACTCATGGGACACAAAATTTCACATTTGTCTGAAGGACAAAAAGGCCTATTGTCATTTGCCCGTTTAGTCTTGATGAAGCCTGGTCTACTAATACTAGATGAGCCCACCAACCATATCAACTTCCGTCATATACCGATCATTGCCAAAGCTATCGATGAATACCAAGGCGCCGTCATCTTGATCAGTCATATGCCAGATTTTGTCAAGGAAATAAAATTTACACACAGACTAGACTTAGGAAAATTATAAACAACAATACAGCCCGGGATCTTAAAAGAAGTCGGGCTGTATTTTTTATCTAAAAATTATTGCTTAACTATCTTGCTCATCATCAGAGGATGAACTCTCCACAGTCCTACCACCACGCTTGCCCAACCTCAAATTAATCTGTTCGTACAATTCGTTGACTGTCTTATCCCCTTCACCTTCATTTTTTAAACTCGCTAAAACATTAAAAACTTGGGACATCTCGTGAGTCGACATCAATCGAGCCGAAGGATTTTTTTCTTGTTCTGATCTAAAATTTTCCATATTTTTTATTTTAACAATTTATTTATTAAGTTAATATAATTTTCTATAGCCTGCTCAGGAAATAAATTGTGTAAATTACTCGCTACTCCCTGCCGTAAATTTGGCTCATTTAATAATTTTTCTAAATAGCGCTCCATGATTTGATGCTGACCTTGTTTCACTAAATAAGCAGCATTATGTTTAGCCAAAAAAATCGCATTTTGCTCTTGGTGGCTATCGGGCATAGGTATCAAGACCAAAGCCTTAGATAACTGAGCAGCCTCAGTAATAGTCTGCATGCCGGCTCGCGAGATGATCAGCTCTGCTCGATTCATCAAGTCTGTCATCTCAGTCGTCACAAATTGGTGAGGTGTATAGTTTTCTAGCTGCATTTGCTGGTCCCAATTTTCCCTACCCAAAATATGATGCACTGGATAAAAGGAGCTCAGATAAGGAATAAATTTGGCAACAAATTCATTCAAAGCTCTGGCGCCCAAGCCTCCGCCAGTGATCAAAATAATTTTTGGCTCTACTTGGCTAACCTGACGCATACGCACTGGATTACCAGTGAGTACGACTTTATGCTTAAATTTAAAATTATTTTTTTGCTCTGGAAATGTGACCGTAATATTTTTAGCCACTGGCGCCATGAGTTTGTTGGCTAGTCCTATAACAATATCCTGCTGATGGACTACTACTGGCACACGAGCACACCAGGCTGCCCAAGCAACTGGCACAGCCACAAAACTACCAGCTGTCAAAACAATATCGGGCTGGTATTTTCTGATAATATTTAAGCTTTTAAAAAAACTAATTTTTAATTTCAACAGATCAGTAAAATTAGCCCAAGAAAAATAGCGACGCAATTTGCCAGTGTCCAAAGTAAGGTAATCAATGCCACTTTCTTTGATCACTTTGAGCTCTGGTCCACTAGGACTACAGACAAACAAATAATCAGCGGAAAAATTTTGGGCAATAGCCAAAAGCGGACTGACTGAGCCCAGAGTACCACCACCAACTAATAATATTTTTGGTTTTTTGTCTGTCATATAATTTAAGCTGTAGTGTGCCTAGAAATATTAGCCAAAATACCGACTGCCATCAAGGTGACGACTAAATTGGAGCCACCCAGAGAAATAAAGGGCAAAGATACTCCGGTCATTGGTATGATACGCATCAAGCCAGCAATATTGACAAAAACTTGGGTGGTCAGCCAAACGACAATACCAACCGCAAAAAAACGAGAATAATTATCTGGCGCATATCTGGCAATCAAAAAGCCCCTCCACAAAACCACGGCAAAAAGAGCAATGACTCCGACCGTAAATATAAAACCAATTTCTTCGGACATGATAGAAAAAATAGAATCATTGGCTGGCATAGGCACATAAGATTTTTGCTTGGAATTGCCCAAGCCCACTCCCAGCCAACCACCCGAGCCAATGGCAATGAGGGATTGCTTCAAGTGATAGCCAATGGAGCCGGCATCGACATTGGGATTGAGCCAAGTGATGAATCGATTCATACGATAGGGCTCTATCTTGATCAAAAGCAACAAAGCTGCTAAACCAGACACAATAATATAAAGTATATGCTTCCAGTGAGCGCCAGCCACAAAAAACATACTCATCGCAATGCAAACCAAGATAAACAAAGTACCGATATCAGGCTGCTTGATCAAGAGTAAGCTAATCAAACCCAAGATAAGCAAAAATGGTATAGTACCACGCGACCAAGTGTGCAACTCTTTGTAGCGACTATCAAGCCAAGTAGCCAAATAAGCAATATAAAATAATTTGACCAGCTCACTGGGCTGAAAAGAAACTCCACCCAAAACTATCCAAGACTGGGCTGAGCCGTAGTTGTTATTGAGACTGGAGACAAAGACTAAGCCCAAAAGCACAAAACATAAAATCAAAAAATATTTAGAAAATTTCTGCAAGCGTACATAATCGGTGCGCAAAGCCAGATAAAACAAAAATAATCCCGGCAAAATACCATGAGTCAACTGTTGTTTGACCAGACGATAAGTATCATGATAGCGATAAAAAGACTGGGTCGCCGAAGCAGAAGATAAAAACAAAAGTCCCAAAAAAGTCAAAACACCAACTGCACCCAACAAAATCAAATCAGGCTGATGACCAGCACCACGCTTGGCATAAAATGGCTCCAAGAGCCAAGCAATAAAATTAAACCTTGCTCTGCGCATTGTATTTTTTTACTAGTTCATTGAATTTTCTAGCACGATCAAATTCATTGACAAACATATTGAAGCTCGCGCCCGCTGGCGAAAACAAAATAACGCTTGCTTTGTTTTTCTGAGCACTAGCCACTGCCAATTGCCAAGCCGACTGCAAATCTTTGATCGAGGAATCAATTTTATGTTCCGAGTAAGATATTTTTTTTAATTCTTTTAATAATTTATCGCTAGCACTACCTTCCAACAAGACTAAATGCGCCACTCTCTTTTTGATGACTTTAGCCAAGTCTCTAAAATCGAGTAGCTTATCTACCCCGCCAGCCAACAAGATTATTTTTTCTTGAGGCAAAGCAGAGATAGCAGCTATCGCTGCATCTGGTGTGGTCGAAGCAGAATCATTATAAATCTTGAGAGAGCCTGACTTTTTGACTAGTTGCAGGCGATATTCGATGCCCGTAAAATTATTGACTGCGTTTTTGATTTTACTATTGGCTATACCCAAAATCTTGGCGACACAGACTGCGGCTATGATATTAGCTAGATTGTGCTGACCTGGTACTTTGATAGCATCTATATTCATCACTAGTTCATTGCGCTGTCCATCAAAAAAATAAATATTATTTTTTTGGAGATAGACGCCTTTGACTTTTTTACGCAAAGAAAAATAATACACTTGTGATTTTACTTTTTTGGCAAAAGAGACAGTGTGAATATTATCAGCGTTTAGTACTAAATAATCTTTGGGTTTCTGGTATTGGCAGATAAGAAACTTGGCTGCACGATAGGCAGCAAAAGAGCGATAACGATTGAGATGATCGATCATGACATTGGTCACGACTGCTATCTGCGGAGCAAGCTGAAAATCCTCCAAGCCCTCCAGCTGCCAGCTAGACAGCTCCAGTACTGGCCAACTCTCTTGGTCCAGCTCATCAACTATCGACATCATAGCTGTCTTGGCAATATTGCCCGCTAAAATACTCTGAGGATACTTTTTCTGGACAATAGCCGAAATAATAGAAGCGGTAGTAGACTTGCCTCTGGTACCGGTGACAGCAATAGCTGGTCCATGAAAATTTTGAAAAAACAAAGTGGCTTCATTGACAATCGGAATATGATGCTTCCTAGCAATCGCTAAATAAGGAGAATCTTGTGGTACTCCTGGATTTTGGATAATCAAATCTTGATTGACAAAATCTTTTTCTAGATGACGACCAAGAGTGTAGCGAATATTTTTACTCGCTGGTAATTTTTTGAGTTGCTGTAGACTGACTGCCAAAGCCTGAGCATCCTTGGTATCAGTGACTGTCACTAGAGCGCCATGCTTCAAAAGCCAGCGCACCACTGACAGGCCACCGCCGTGCAAACCCAAGCCCATGACTAAAACTTTTTTATTTTTATAGTCGACCATAAAGCAAATCAATGATCGCAATAATCAAACCCAAAACTGCCAAAATACCAGACAAAAGCCAAAAGCGCATCACAATCTTGGTCTCGGGCCAACCCTTGGCTTCAAAGTGATGATGCAAGGGAGCTGACAAAAATACTTTTTTCTTACGAATTTTTTTGGACAATACTTGGATAATCACCGACAAAGACTCCATCAAAAACAAAAAGCTAATAATCGGCAAAAGCAAAGGATAACCAGTCAACATAGCTACAATACCAAGCACAATGCCCAAAGACATCGCTCCTGTGTCCCCCATAAAAAATCTAGCCGGATGAATATTGAACCACAAAAAAGCAATCAAGGCACCCACTATAGCTCCACAAAAAGCGGCTAGATTATAGCTACCTTGCACAAAAGCGATAGTAGCAAAGGCCCCAAAAGAAGCTAAAGATAAACCGCCAGCCAAGCCATCGAGACCGTCTGTTTCGTTGACTGAAAAAGCAGTAGCCACAATGATAAAAATAAAGAAAGGAATAAACCACCAGCCTAAATTATAAACACCAACAAAAGGAATACGCACTACATCCCAATCCAATTTAAAATAAAACCACCAAGCCCCAAAGATAGCAATAGCTGTATACATCAATAAGCGATGCTTGACTGTCAAACCGCCGCCTTTGCCACCACCCTGACGCTTGATATTGAACCAATCATCCAACAGTCCGACCAAGGCTGAGGCAATAAAAGCACCCAAAGGCAGATAAGTTTCCTCGCGACTGATAAAATTCAAACGCGCTACCATGGATTCTGGCCACCAAGTAGCGATCAACCAAAAAGCAATACCCAGCAATAAAACTGTAAACCAAATCAAAACTCCACCCATAGTCGGAGTGCCGGATTTTGCTTTGTGCAAATTGGAAAAAATAGGCGTCTGACCATCATCACGAATACTTTTGCCTAGCTTGTGTTTATACAAAATATTGGTCCAAGTAGGGGTCAACAAAAAAGCCAAAATAAATGAAATGGTCGTCAGTGAAAAAATCTTGATAATTTCTTGTTCAGGCATTGAGATTGTAATTTAAAATATAATAATAATAAGTAAAAAACATCAAATTGGCACACAAAATATAAGTCAAAATCAAATGACTAAAAACTGGTTTTTTGGTAAAAATCACTGTCGCAATAATAAAATTGACTATATTCAAAAATAACAAAATCAAAGGTAGATAAAGCAACCAAAGCCAATCACCCAAAAGATCAATGCCAGCATAAATATTGTAATGCAGTGAAGCAATCGGACTATGAGCTATTTTGGTATAAAAAAATAAAGCCCAAATACCGAGCAAAAATAAAACAGCCGCATTGGTCAGCCAAAAAGACCAGCGATCTTTATAGATTACTTTTATTTTCATCCACAACAACCGAAACATACTGATTATTGTACCAGAATTAACAATTATTGTAAAAAATCACTTTATTAGAATATAATACGAAGAATAAAGCAAGACTCAAACTACCTTGATTTGTTTGACACTAGGTAGCTTGGAGCGAATCTCGTGCTCTACCAAAAATTTGACTGTGATATCAGACAAATGACAGTGGGCACAGGCTCCCTGCAAAGAAATAGTGACTATACCCTGCTTTTGGTCATATTTGACCAATTGCAGATCACCATTGTGCTGAGCAAGAGACAAGCGTATATTTTCTATTATATCTAAAAGCTTTTGCTTATTACTTAATTTGGGCATTTAATTTTTTAAATACTTCATCTAATTTTTCTTTGGCTTCAGGACTATGAGTAAAATGCTGGAGACCATCACCAGTGTAGCGCGGTATGATGTGCCAATGGACATGATCCACTAGCTGACCAGCAGCTCGGCCATTGTTGATAGCGATGTTGAAGCCATCACTCTCGAGCAAAGTGGCTAGCTGGAGAGCAATATGATGGACCATCTGCATATGCGCCGCTGCCTGCTCATCGCTCTGCGCAGCAAAATTCTCCACATGCTTTTTGGGTATGACCAGACTATGACCAAGAGTATTTGGCTCAATATCCAAAAAAGCTAGATAATCATTATTTTCAAAAATAATTTTAGCTGGTATTTCTTTATTGATGATTTTACAAAATATACAATCCATAATTTACCCCTTTAAATAAATGTAATTAATAGCTATTATTTATCACTCAAAACTTTATACAAATTGAGCTGAGTAGTAATAGCGACTGGCTCATCGAGATAAAGACCACTAGCAGCCATGATTTTTTGAGTTTCAGCCAATCGCTCCCCTTGCTCACTAGAATAATAATAGATATCGACCGCCCTGTAAATATTCTGAATGCGTGGCCATAGCTCTAGATCACCCTGTGGTACCACTACGCGATAATAAGGATAAAGATACTTGTCGCTCCTCTCCGATATAATAACTGAGCCCTGGGGTGCTAATTTCTTAATATTTTCCCACTCCTGATAATAAGCTTTGATGTAGCGGGCTTGATCGATCCAGCCGTCATTTTTGGTAAAAATAACTTGTCGCCAAGAAAATAAAGATAAAGTAATGATGATAATAATTTGCCCAAAATTTTTATTTTTGATATTGCGGGTACAAAATTCTATACCCCAAAAAACTATAGGTATAGCTAATAAAAATAAAGGTAAAAAATAACGGACATAAGAAATGCTGATAGTATTCAGATTGAGCACCAGATTGTCAGCAAAGCGCCAAGAGCCATAATACAAAACTAAAATAATACTCACGAGCACATAAAGCAATAAATATTTTTTCTCTCTGGAGCTAGCGGCTTGATGCCTGATCTGCCAAATACCCAAGAGCATAAAAATACTATAAGGCCAAACCAACAAAACAAAATATTTGGCATAATTTTTGAGCATCAAGAGCGGATCAAAACCAAAAGGAAAAATCCAAGAAAAAGCATTGGTACCGATACTGGTGCCACTGGGCAAGCCATTGGCCTGAAAGTTGGAATAACCAGTCAGCAGATAACCACCAAAAACTTGCTTGTTTAAATATAAGGCCCAAAGGATGATAGCTGTAAAAATGAGCAAACTGTTCAAAATACGCAATTTGGAAACTCTTGGTTTATAAAAATATAAAAACAACAACAGGGCTGGCAAAAGCCAAACTAATTCTGGCGGACGGCAGACAATAGCCAAGGCAAAAAATAAACTAGCAGCTAAATATTTTTCTTTTAATAAAGCATACAAAGATAAAATAGCCAAAAACAAAACTAAAATATTGGGCAATAATGGTTGGGCCGCAAAATACAACCAAGGCCCCAAAGTGGCTAGTAGTACAGCACTACTCATAGCCGCACGCTCGCTAGCAAATAATTTTTTTATCAATAAATAAAAAATCAAAACTGCAGCAGCAGCTAGCAATGGCACTAGTAGTAGAGAGGCAAAAGCCCCGCACAGCCATGACAAAGATGCTAGCAAAAAAAGACTAGGCAAAAAAGTCATTGGCACGGTCAAACCATCGATGACATTTTGACTACGCGTATGCAATAAAAAATCACTGGGAATATTCAGGGGATCAAATTCTCCTAGACCACGATGATTGACTATGGACTCGACAGCCCAAAAATTGGCGCTAGCATCAGGCCAGTTGAAAGCCAAGTGCCTGGCTGACTGCCACTGTGACCACCACAAAAATAAAATCGGCGCAGCATAAAACGCCAAAGATAAAGTAAACAATAAAAAAGGAAATAATTTTTTATTCTGGATTTTCATTGACTAGGGTGATTATTTTTTGACAATAATTATCTAAGTTCAAATCCTTGACACTGGCCAGGCAAGCCTCCTCCATCTTGGGTAAAATATCACGATGCTCATAAAGATATTGGATGATTTTTTTCAAAGCTGCTTGATCGCCAGCTGGAAATTTCCAACCATTGACACCCTCAGTGATCAGCTCACCAGCACCACCAATATCAGCGCAAACTACTGGCAAGCCTAGACTCAAGGCTTCATAGATGACTGTCGGTGAATTTTCATAACACAAAGAGGGAAACACCAAAGCATCCATACGCGCCAATAAACTCCAAAGCTTGGCGTGATTGAGCCAACCATGAAAAACTATGCGCTGATCATTGTTGGCAGCGGCTACTATTTTTTTCATATCTGGCCCTCCACCAATCACATGTAAACGGGCATGTTGCAAGGGCAGCTGACTAAAAAGCCTCACCAGATCTAGCACTCCTTTGGCTTCGTGCATTTGACCAAGATAGACCAGCTCCAATTTTTCACTACTAACTTTTTTGATACTCTGCCAGTTTTGATCAGTCGGATTGTAGATCACCTTCTGGACTGACTGGGGAAAAAATCCGCGCTGAGTATAAAAATCCAAAAGATACTGCGAAGGAGAAATCACAAAATTAGGTGAAGCAAATAATTTTTTCATCAGCCAAGGATAGCCAATATACCTAAAAAAACGATGCGACCAATGATTTTCTTTGTTTTTGATGATCAGGCCAGATGGCGTCACCAGCTGCACATCATGGAGAGTGTGTATGTGCTTGATACCCAAGCGACGAATCAAGAGGGGTAACAAAAAGCCTAAACCCATCAAATTGTGCGTAATGACTACATCTGGTTTTTCTTGCAACAAAATCTTCCTAATCTGCCAATAAGAAAAAATATTAAAAGTATCGATAATGTGCCAGAGAAAACGCCAAGGAGCAGCGTGCAAAAAATCATTGAGATAATAATAAATATTGACTGGTACAATGCGATACACTGACACCCCATCTTCTTCGTCTAGCCAAAAATTTTTATTATTAGCTGAAATTTTTTGGTTGTTGACTTTGATATTTCTCGGTTTGCTACTAATCACAAAAACATGCTGCCAAGCTTTTTTCAAACCCTTGGCCTCTTGAGCGGCAATAATCTCTGCGCCACCACGAATCAAAGGAGGATATAGATTGCTGATAACACAAAATTTCATGACTGTAAATTGTTAATAATTTGATTCAATTTTTCGCCAGCAATCTCCCAAGTATAATTTTCTAGCACTCTTTTTCTGCCAGCCTGACCCATGGCTCTAGCTAGACGAGAATTTTTGAGCAATGTCCTGATCATATCAGTCAAATTTTGTACACTACCAGGCTTGACCAAAAGTCCGGTTTCTTTTTTGACTACCACCGATCGGACACCAGCCAGATCAGAGGCAATCACTGGCAAAGATGAAGCCATAGCTTCTAGCGCCACAATACCAAAAGCCTCGGAGCGATCAATAGACGGCAGGACCAGCATATCAGCCAAGCTATAATATTTGAGCAAATCCTGATCACTAGCTTTGCCGACAAAAATAATCTTTTTACTCAAACCAAGATTGTCAGCCAAACTCTGATAGCTATCCTGCATATCACCGCTACCGACTATCAAAACTCTAAAATCATCATTGTCATTGAGCTTGTAAATAGCTTGGATCAAAATATTGACTCCTTTGAAATAGTGAGCCTTGTCCAAGCCACCGACAAACAACACAACACTCTTGTCATACAAATCATATTTTTGCATCATCTCTTTGTCACGAAAACGGGGCTTGAACAAAAGATGATTCACACCGATTGGCACTTCGGCAAATTTGTCCGGATCAATAGCTACCCAATCTTTGATAGCAGAAGTTTTGGCATAATCCCAAGAAGTGACCAACACTTTGTCCGAGCGATCGATAATACGCGGTAAAACATGCTCTGTGTGCCAGCGAAAAAAACTAGACAAAATACCAGTACCAACCACATCCATGTGGTAGGTGGTGATGAGATTGATATCTTTGATCTTATCCAAAAAATAAACAATCTCTGCGCCACCAAAAAAAGGATAGTGCAGATTAATCACGTCAAATTTCCACAGCTTCCAAATCAATTGTGGTAAAAATCCACTATTGCCATATTTGAACCAAGGATAAAGACGGACCACCTTAAAGGGGTACTCGTCTTTAAAATTTTTGACACTTTTATAACGAGGGGTAAAAACAGTAACCTCATGACCCTTGGTAGCTAAATGCCAAGCATTGTAATAAGCGACATTGCCCATGCCGCCGCTATATGGTGGAAAAGTTGAACAGACGACTGCTATTTTCATCCAGTTAGAAATTTAAATTATTAAATCTTTGGGTACCAAAGTAAAATTTTAGCGTATAACTAATACTTATATTATTATACATTGTTTTTGTGAATTTCTAACTGGATTCATCCTCTTTAGGTTAGAAATTTAAATTATTAAAACTACCAAATTATAATCAGGCGAATTAAATTCCAATAAATATTAAAGAAAAAATTGGCCAAACGCAAGGCCCAACTATTCAATGGTTGAAACAATATCTTGCCAGAAAAATCACGAACAATCTGACGCTCTCTCCTCTGTCTTTTGTGCTGAATCAAGGAGCGATAATGTAATAATTTTTGCCATTGCGAAAAAGAAAAAAGAAAACTATATGCTTTTATTTTTTTGAGTAAATAATTATTTTTGTAAGCAAAGAAAAGCTGGCCGATCTCCATAACAAGCCAAGCTGGCCACAAAACCATGATCGTCAAAATATGATAATTTTTGAGCAGAACCCACAAACGATTGCGCTCAAACCAATAAACCGAACGCATACCTCTATCAAACTCATACTTGTGATAAATCTGACTAGCTGGGATGAGATAATTATCATAGCCTAAAATCTGCAAGCTCCAGCCCAAATCCAAATCCTCTAGATACAAAAACATAGTATCATCAAAAAGGTGACCCAATTGATCCAAAGCGGCCATATTGATAAAGACGCCAGCGCCTGAAGCATAATTTATTTTACTAATCTGATAAGAGCCCTTGTCTGGCTGATTGCAGCCCAAAGAATAACCAAAGCCCAAAAAATGAATCGGATTGCCAAGGGTATTGATCCTATCTTGAGCTGGCCAGAGATTGATCTTGGACTGGAGAGTGCCAAAATTATTATGCTCAGCATAATCATACAGGGCTTGCAAAAAACCAGGTGTAATCACTGTATCTTGATTCAAAAGATAAATATACTTAGCGCCCACTTCTTTAGCATAATAATAAGCGGTGTTATTACCGCCGACAAAGCCTTCGTTTTTGGCTAATTTGATCAAAGTAAAATTGGGAAAATTTGTCTCAATGTATGTGGCGCTAGCGTCAGTAGAAGCATTGTCTACTATGACAACTTCCAAATCAAAATCTGCATACTTCTCTGCAGCCAAAGCTGGCAACAAATCAGGCCAATATTTTTGACCATTGTAGCTAACAATAATGAGAACAACTTTATTTTTCATCTTCTGTTTCTTTGGGGTTTAGAGCCCTCTGTCTGACCAATCTAGTGATAGAATCTTCTATCTTGTTCAAGCGTACAAATATTTTGAAAAGCAAATAAAAAATCACCAAGACCGAAATATAAATCATCAAATCAGCACCGCGAGTCACACCCAAAGCCAAGGCCAAATAACCAGTGCTATCCGGACGCCAAAAAACTACTAGCACGACTAGCCACAAGGCCAGCCACCAAATAAAACTAGCTACACTGATTTTTCGAGATTTCATTTGGCTATAGATACGCCATAGATTCGAAAAAACAAAAATAGAAACAATAATTTGTAAAATCAACATATTATTTTTTTATAAACCAATCAATTAATATCTTCACTCCTCCACCAAAACCCTGGCCAAACTCTCGATACAAAACCGTCACTGGCACCTCTTGATAACGCAAACCTAGTTTTTTGGTCTGAGCAACAATCTCACTGGCATGAGCCATGGCATCTTGCTTGATCTGGATTTTTTGGGCAGCTACTCTACTGAGAGCACGAAAACCATTGTGCACATCCGATAGCTTGAGACCAGTCAAAAAATTGTTGAGCCAGATAGCTGGCTTGATGATCAAAAACTTTTTCAACGGTGGTATCTGATTGGCTTGCAAAAATTTTGAACCAAACACAATATCTGCCCGACCCTCTACTAGAGGCTCGATCACTCGACTAATCTCGGACGCTACAAACTGCCCATCAGCATCAAAATGTACAATAATATCAGCACCCTGATCTAAAGCATACAAAGTGCCAGTATAAAGAGCTGCTCCCTGACCACGATTGATCTCATGTCTTAAGACAATTGCCCCAGCTCGACTGGCCAAGTGCGCAGTCTGATCGCTAGAGCCATCATCGACTACTACTATTTGATAATTATATTTTTGTAAAGATGCCAAAACTGCCTCAATATTATGAGCTTCGTTATAGCTAGGAATGACCACAAAAACTTTCATCAAAAAAATATTTAATCACTAA
>CAYUER010000006.1:0-22034 GCA_964443785.1 uncultured Gammaproteobacteria bacterium | reverse complement strand
GTTATAGCTAGGAATGACCACAAAAACTTTCATCAAAAAAATATTTAATCACTAACACCACACAAATGCTTGGATGCACCCGCTTTTAAATCAGTGATACTGCCATCTCGTTCTGGAAATACAGACCAAACTTTTTGTTCAAATTTGTCATAAGTTCTACCATTACTATCTGGGGCCAAATCACTTTCTTGAAATTGATTAATCCTACTATCAAAAACTTCTTTGATTTCTGCCATATTACCGCTGTTTAATTTCTCCCGAGCAGTTCTTTCATGACTCTCTAGCCCTTGCTCTCCCTGTGAATCCTCTGGTCTTTCAAAACTCATATGATTATCTTTAATTTTTTTGCTTTAAAATTTCTAAAAATATTTCTCTAAAAAATGCATGCTTATAGCTGCTTTTATGGCTCTTAATCTTTCTGGGTCTGTGATCTCTGGAAAGGTTAATTTGATTTTATTTTCAAATGTTTGGCAACCACCATCACTATCCAGCTCCAGATCCGCTTCGTTAAACTGTTCTATTCTTTCATTAAAAAGAGCCAGCTCTGATCTTTTCATGGCTTCTTTTTCATCTGGTACATCAAAATTCATAATATTTATAATTAATATCCTAAAATTATTTTTAATCTTCTGTCTCTGAATAAGACTGTCCTGCAATAGTCTGATGCAACACTGCGGTCGCTCGATAAAAATCAATAGCCAGCTTCAGACCCTCATCTAGATCAACCAACGGAAACCAGTTTAATTCATTTTTGGCCAAACTAATATCAGGAATAGTCGGCTGATTGCTGTGAGCATATTGATCACCATAGATGACTTGAGACTTAGAGCTAGTCAAAGCAATGATTTTCTCGGCTACCTGAGTGAGGGTGTAGGGCTTTTCACTACCAAGATTGACTGGCTTATTTATTTCTGAAGCCATGAGATTGATCAGAGCATCGACGATATCTTTGACATAACAAAAAGTCATAGTCAAATCCTTGTTGCCAGCAATTGTGACATCTTCACCGGCCACTGCCTGGCGAATAAAATCAGCTACTTGGCGACCACTATGCTGAAGCATGCGTGGACCATAGGTGCTAAAAATCCTAGCAATCTTGGCATCAACTTTGACTGTATCACGATAAGTAGCTGTGGCCATCTCGGCAAATCTCTTGCCTTCGTTGTAGCAAGCTCTAGGGCTCAAGAAATCCATCAAACCAATATAATCCTCAGGCACTGGCTCATTGTTGGCTGGTGGCTGGCCATAGACAGCCGAAGAAGAGGCCAAAAGATATTTAGCCTTGTGTCTCTTGGCTAGCTCCAAGCTCTTGATCACACCGACTGAGTTGGCGGTGGCTGTTTGCACGGGGAATTTGAGATAATCTTTGGGTGCAGTCGGACAAGCCAAATTATAAATTTCTTGAAAACCTTGGACATCTACTTTGAAGCGCTTCAGCTCTGGCAATTCAGCATAGTCAATATGTTTGGTGGTGTTGTGACGAATGAATTCAAAATTTGGATACTCTAGCAAAGTACGAATATTCTCGACATCACTAGAAACAAAATTATCGACACAAATGACATTGTCTCCTTTTTTGACCAACTCTTCACAAAGATGAGAGCCAATAAAACCAGCTCCCCCCAAGACCAAAACATTTTTATTTTCGATTAAAACTTTTGTGGACATATTATTTTTTTATATTTTTAAATAAAATTAATTATATTTTTTTAAAAGATTATTAAACCGGACTTTGAATACTTCTAAAAAAACTTTGGGATAATGCCACCAACGGACACTAGAACTACTGTCATTGATCCAGGTGACTGGAATTTCTTTGATTTTAAAATTATTTTTTTTGACCAACCAAATCAGCTCAAAGTCAAAACCAAAACCATCGAGAGTCATCAAGGGAAATAAAGCTTGTACTTTTTGGTTAAAAAATTTGAAGCCACACTGTGTATCTTTGATGCGACGATCAATCAAAAAGCGGATGACTAAATTACCCAAGCGACCCAAGATAACTTTTATTTTTTTCTGTCTGACCAAAACTTTGGAATCACCCAAAGCGCGTGAAGCTACCAAAATATCATGATCGGCCATATGAGGCAAAAAATGAGCAAGCTCTGAAATATCAGTGGAGTTATCAGCGTCCATAAATAAAATCCACTCTGCTTGAGCAGCCAATACACCCTTGCGCACTGAATAGCCTTTGCCGTGATTGCGCAAATTACGCAATACTTTGACACCACTCAAGCTCTGCAAAATTTGCAAAGTATCATCAGTCGAACAATCATCAACCACTATAATCTCCGCGGTCATGGACTGCGAGGCTAAATATTTTTTTATTTTTTCAATGGTCTGGGCAATGACTGAGGCTTCATTGAAAGCTGGTATCACAATCGAAATATTCATAAAATCAATCAAACAAAACATCTAAATTATAACCATTTTTATCCTGAGGATTACGCAAATATAAATTATTTTTTTCTAGACCGCGACTATCATAAATCCGCAACAAAGCCGAAGAAGACTTGTTGGGTAGAGCCAAAAGCTCTAGGTAGCCATCGCCAGACAAATCACGAGCAGACAATCTAATACCCGCTGTCAGATATTGGCTATAAGCCACAAAGCTATAAAGTGGCTGGCCATTAAAACTAAAAGCATTGACCTGAGGCACGCTATTTTTAGCCGGCACAGTCACAATCTCCTGCCAACCATCATGATCAATGTCACCGACTGTCGGCCAGATACCTTTGGTCATTTTTTTGTCATAAGCAAAAAATTGGTAAAGCAATAAGCCATCACTATTAAAAACTTTAATATGCGGTCCGCCTACCGCTGCTGGGGCGGTGATGATTTCATCTTTGCCATCATTATCGATGTCGCCAGTAGCGATATTGACCCCACCTTTGAATTTGGCGTCATAGGCCAAAAAACTATTGAGCAGAGAACCATTGGCGGTAAAAATTTTGATCTCTGAACCACCAGTCACTGGCGCTACTACTATTTTTTTATTTTTAGAGCCATCAGTATCAGCCAAGGCTAAGTTCACTCCACCTGAGTACTTGGTGTCATAAGCAAAAAATTCATTTTTTAGTAAGCCTTGATTGGAAAAAACCCTGATATGTGGACCACCTTTGGACATGGGGGCAGCCACAATTTCATAAAAACCATCTTGGTCAATATCACCAGTGGCAATATTTACTCCGCCTTTGAATTTTTTGTCATAAGCTAAAAATGAAGATAACAAATTACCCTTATCATTCATGATCAAAATCTCTGGACTCAAAGAAGCCTGTGGTGCTAAGACAATCTTGATAGTTTGATTGTAGTATTTGTTGGCCGCATCCAAAGCTGCACCAACGTTGAGCAAGCCTTTGCCTAATTTTTTGTACAACAAAGCATTGGCCGCCTGCAAACTATCAGCGCTAGATAACAAGATAGAATACATATCAGCTGGCCGTAAATTGGGATAATTCATCTTGAGCAAAGACAGAGCGCCGGTCACCAAGGGGGCAGCTACCGAAGTACCAGACCAGCCTCCACGATAATAGCTACTAAAATTGCTATCCTCTATATCATGATAAACTGTCGAGTACAAATTGATACCCGGAGCAGAAATATCAATACACTTTTCTCCAAAATTAGAAAAAGTTGACAGCTTATTTTGTGAGTCAACTGCTGCCACGCCAATGATGCGATTGACATTGTCAAAATCACACACTGGATAGGCTGGCTCAGCGTCCAAATCTACTCCCACTTTACTTTCATTGCCAGAGGCCGCGACAATCATGACACCTTTGTTGTAAGCATTGACTATAGATCTTTTGAGAGACTCATCGATGGACTTGCCCACCAAGCTCAAATTGATGATATCAGCGCCATTTTCGACAGCATAATCAATGGCCTGTGACAAAACCAAGGTATTACCCATACCTTTTGCATCTAAAATACGCAAATCCATCAGCTTGGCTCGCGGATTGACACCAATAATACCCTCATCATTGGCTGAGGCACCGATGATACCAGCAATGACCGTGCCGTGATTGACAGCTGTATAATCATAACCCTCAAGTAAGACTGGCATTGGATCATTGTCACTATCTACAAAGTCCCAACCATTGATATCATCAATATAGCTATTTTCATCATTATCAAGACCATCGCCGGGTATTTCATCTTTATTGATCCAAATATTATTTTTGAGATCTGGATGCACGAGGTCAATACCAGAATCCAAAATAGCCACTACCACTTCTTTGTTTTCTTTGGACTGACTAGACCAAGAGCCCTTGGTATTGATAGTACCTAGATAGCTTTGCTGGAATAGATAGGGATCCAAAGGAGTATAATCTTGCTGAAAAGCCAAGGCAGAATTAGCTACAGCAAAAATAATTAGCCAAATAAAAATTTTTATTGCTCTAAACACTAAATTTATAATTAATATTAAGTAAATTATAACAAAATATTCACAAAAAAACAAATAAATCATCTAAAAGAGGATTTATCATAATAAGACATAAATGATAAAAAATGTAAATAGCCTAATAACGCGCTGTGCTTAAGACTTTTTTCATAAAATCCCAATACAAGGGATTGCCTTTTTGCTTTTCAGAGTACCAATATTCTGCTCCCCACAGATAAGCTTGGCTAAAACCAGTGTTAATAGCATATTGCATGTTAGCAGCTAACTGCTCGATAGACAAAGATTTATTCGACTCTTGGGGATTCAGATCTGACAAGGAACCCTTGGGTACCCATGGCTCAGCCTGCAACTCACTGATCATCATCAGATGCTTGGGCTGAGAGACTAGATCAGCCTTGAGAGGATAAAACCAGCTTGGCCAAGGATAGCGGAAATAGCCAAACCAATTATTCCACACTACTCGATACATAGTCGTGCCAAAAATATCGCCAATTTGTGTTTCTTGACGCCAAGTGCTGAGCTCGCCAGAAGCAGAGATGATGACCGGTCTTTTGTCTAGACTCTTGACCAAGGCTACTTCTTGCTCCAAAAAATCTCTATCACCTTTGGGGCATTCGCCAAACCAATCAAACAAAGGCTCGTTCTCTACTTGCCAAGCTACAATTTCTGGTCGATCTTTATAACGCTTGACTACTAGCTCAAGCATTTTTAAAATCTCTTTTTTTCTATTTTCTTCATCAACACTGCTGAGCCAAGCTGGCGAATGACACTCTGGCCAGCGTGGCAAGCGCCAACCAATATTGACTATAAAATCTACTTCTCTTTGCCGACCTTGGTCCAGGAGATAATCAAAAGCAAAAAAATTATACTCCCCTCTTTTTTCTTCGATCCAATCCCAATAAACCGGCAAACGAACATTTTTGACACCCAGCTCATCGATGATCTGTATAAAAGCCTGTCCCCAATCCAAGCCCAAGTTGACGGCTAATTTCGGAGAATAAGTAATCCCCCAAAAATCTGGTGGAGCTGACTCTAGATTGATATTTTTAGGGTAATGCTTGGCAAATTTTAGCCACCAAAACAAAAGTATTAGTAGTAGGATAAAAATCAGCCACTTAAATTTTTTGGGAATTCTGCGCATAAATTATTGTGCCATATAAAACAAGCCCATAGCCACCAAGACCGCAGCCATGATTTTGTAGGTCATGATTTTGTGAGTACTTTTTTCTTTGATAACCTTGGGATAAAAGACACTGATAAAATAAGTAAAAGCCAAAATCAAACCATATTGTAAGCCCTGCAAAGAGGTGACCAGAGCGACTGAGCCCAAAGCCACAGCATAATTTTGCAAAATAGAGCCTAAAGCTCCGCCTAGTTGCGTGCCGACAAAAATAAATTTATTTTGTTTTTTACCTTTAGACTTTTTCAAATCTTTGGCAATTTCTTGACGATTGTGCTTGCTCAAGAGCAGACAAACTACTGCCAAAAAAGTACCCAAGCGTATCCAGATAAAAGCGCTCAAAAATTCTTGAGTATTATAAGATACTTTACTACCAAACCAAAACAAAGCAAAAAATACAGCCGAAATAAAAGCAAATAAAATGCTTTGCCATTTTTTTTCAAAATGAATGTGTAAAAACTTTTTGACTTCGTACCAGATGCTATGACGTGTAGAAATAGCAGAGATAATCATAGTGCCTAGGATCAAATAAAGCACAGCTGTCCACTGATTGGCTGTAAATTTTTCGTGAAAAAAAATGATCGACAAGATGATTGTAAAAATTGGCACTGTGCCACCGACCAAAGTAAAAATTTGAGAAGCATCATGACCTTTTAGTGCTGAATAAAGAAAAAATATACCAGCCGCAAAAAAAGAACCCACCAAAAGATTGAATAAAAACAAAGCAAAACCCGGCCAAGCCAAAAACCAGGGTGCCAATACTATGACAGCTGCTCCAGAAGCGCCCACTAAAAAGGTATAAGTCCTCGGACCAGAGACTACATGTTCCAAAATAAATTTATCAGCCACATTGACTATGGCCATAATAAAATAAGCACTAATCGCAATTATTAACCACATATTTATTGTTATTTTTTAGCTAAGCAAGTTAGAAATTAATTTTTTCTTTCACTTATGAGTCGTAAAATTGCTTACACCCACAGCTCATCAATATGAGTCATAGAAAGCTACTCTAAATTTCTAAACTTGCCTAATATTAGCCAATTTTTGTTATTATTTACTAAATAAGCCTTGACAAAATTTTAGATATATGCTAAGATATGGTCACCCTGCGATGAATGCGCGGGGAATAACTTCGGCAACCAGGTAGAACCCTGTTGACCGACGACACAAGAGTCGCAAAAATACCCAGGAGGCTAAACATGCCTCGCACATTGCAACCTCCGTAGCGAGCACACACATCGCGCGGCATCTACATTCTCGGGGGCGCGGACGGTCATGGCCGCGCCCCCTCCCTAATTATTTCTAGCAATACGCTAGATTTTTTAATTTACAAATTTTTAATTATTTCCCGCAAATTACTCATGCCAGCGCTATTAAACTCTTCTGGGGATATCTGACTAGCAGCCCGTAAAGCATTGAGTGATTTACTTTTTTCTCTTTGATATTTTTTGGGATAGTTGGCTTCGAGATCACCATTGGGAAAAATATAAACATAATATTTTTTCAACTCCTGAATCAGCTGATCATTGGGCATTTTGGGTAAATGGATTTTCAAATGACCAAGCAATTCAAATAAATCATCATGATTAAAAACATCACGATCCATGATGATGCGATAAGGTATCTGAAACATTTTCAATAACTCTATGTAAACACTCATATTACCCTTGCCGTGAGTCTGGACTACTTTGATATCTTTGTCACCTTCATAAAAATGATCAATCAAACCCCTCAAGAGCAATTTGTCAGACATGCCCTCGACCATAATCACCTCATCTGCAAAAAACATTTCTAAATTGTCGGCATTGAGCTCCTGGATCAAACGCTGTGGATCATAGCTATGATGATGCACGCCATAAGCCTGAGTTGATGACTGATCTTTGATGACCCGCAAGACTTGCGGTAGAGTCATTGGTTTGACAAACAAAGGAGAATGGGTGGTGAAAATAATCTGACCAGCATCACTGTTTTGCATGGCCCAAAGCAAACGCTCCTGCAAAGCTGGATGCAGATGGGTTTCTGGCTCATCGATCAAGACAATCTGATAATCAGGGTGAAAAATATAAAGCAACATGATAAAAATACGACGAAAACCTGAGCCCAAACGATCAATAGTCACTCGCCTATCTCCCTCATACAGACCATCGCTATCATAATTTATATCCAAAGCATTATGCGAGGCCAAAATTTTGGGAAAATGTTTTTTCAAATTTTCTTGAAAACGCAAATAATAACCAGGCGCTCTCTGCAGAGCCTGATAATCTTGTCCGATTTGATGTGTTTGCAAAAAAGCTTCTTCATCTAGTCTTTTGACCTGGGGATTTAATATCTTTTGCAAAGCTTGATTGTAGGGCAAAGTCTGTCTAGTAAATCTCAGCTCTCGCTCTTGCTGATTTTGACTAAAAATACCACTCGCCTCTGGTAGATGCCACCTCAACTGTTCATCGTGATTGAAAAACATCTTGAGCTCAATGTGAGTATTTTGATAAAAAATCGTACTATCTTTTGGTGGTGCTTGCAGAGCACACTGAACAGCATCCAAGATATTACTTTTACCAGAATTATTTTGACCAATAATAATATTAATCTTATGAAGATTAAGCAGCATGGGCTGCTTAATACTCTTGTAGCTACTGATTTTGACTTGTTCGATCAGCATAAAATTTATAACAAATGCACCTCGTCAATTTCGGTAATCTTATTACGCAAAACAATATTTTCAATATTGTAAGTGCCGTGTTTTGGGGCATCCAAAAAGCCCTCCATAGCAGCTTCTGCTAGCCAGCCCGAATCCAAAAAATCAAACAACCACTCATCTACATACTCAGGGTTAGGACTATCGATGCCAGCGCCAATATTGAAAAGCCACTCCCGATTGTACTCCTCCTGGGAACCAACTGGCTCAGAGATGATAATCGGCAAACCCAAGCCACAATAAAAAGTCAGTTCTGATGGTTTGGTCCACAGGACATCGGTCGTACGCAAGGCTTCGTTGAAAGCCTTGAAATAACTGACCTTATCTTCAGCATAGATAATGCGTACATTTTTACTATTAGCCAGACCATTATCCTTGAGTGCTTTTTGAAAATAAAGATAAACATCATTGCGCGAGCCAGCTACTAGATTCAAGCGTAGCTGTCCTTTTTTCAAATGTTTTTTTAGTCGTTGTAAAATAGTGACTCCAATCTCTCTCTGTGCGCCAGCACCACCGACGGCAAAAGTAATGGTCAGAGGGTGCTTTTTTTTGATCTCACGCACTGGACAGAGATAATCCTCGATCACTTTGGCGTATTTTCTACGATAAATACCGCGCGGATCAAGATTGTAAAGACGCGCTTTCAAATCGTGACGCAAAATATTAGACTTGTAACCACCGATATTTTCCTTGGGCAAAGGAAAGCCAGTCACATGAATATGACTTTCTCTGACGCCATAAAGTTTTAACCTCTCCTTCACTCTCTTATTTGGCGCCAAATAGATGATCTTGCTAGTCGCTGGCTCTGGTGGCGCCCAAGCCCGAGCCACATCAGCATCACAAACTACCAAATATATTTTATCTTTGTAGTCATTGTATTCTGCAAAATAAGCAGCCACAAAAAAAGTAGTCACCAGTGGCAAGGGTTTTTTATTGAGCTCTTTGATCAAGGCCTTACCCAAGCCACCCTTGATCTGATCAATGAACCAGTGTAATTGCTTGGATTTTTTTGATAAATCACGACGCGGATAAAAAGGAGCAATCTGCTGGAAATGATCCATGATTTTAAAAGAAGTAGTTCCCAGCAAAGGCACATTTTTGAAACGGGAAATCAGCTCATACCAAAAACGCCCACCCTCCCAAGAGTGTTCTTCTTTTTTGCTAATACCGGCATAGTGATTAGCATTAATCACACCGCTATAGCTACTAGCTATAAACGGATAGGCAGCACGCTGATGACCATAGCCCATATCGACTGCCACCACGTACATTTTTTGTTTTTGTTTTTCCATTGTGATTCTTAACGATAGCGCACGTTAGAAACTTTTTTGCCTTTAGTTTTTCTTTGCTTCTTGAGAGCAACTTTTTTCTTTTTATACATATGGATAATTATACCACAAAAAATCAAATTTACTAATCTTTATTAGTTTGCAGAAAAATAAATAATAAAAGTAAAAAATAAAAATAATACTCCAAATTGAGATAACGCTGGACTGCCCCTGGTCGCAATAATTCATAAAGCAACAACAAGAGCCACAAAACAAAAGCTGTATTGAAAAAATCTTTGATGATTATCTTCCTGATATTCATTTGGTAAATGTTAAATGCCAATTATTATCTAGATATATTACTTGGTCAGTAGTAAAATCCGGCACAGAAATCATCAGCTCAATCTGATTGCGATAAATTTTGGCCTGACTCAAATCAAAATTGGCTGACCAATCAGCTTGATCAATATCTTTATAAAACCAAGAGTCGTCTTTTTGCTTCAGGCCCAAGCGCGCTGTACTACTGGCCAAATCTACCGAGCCGTAAATTGCCAAGGTATCAAACTGGGTGGGTAAATATACCTTGAGATAAATCGGCTGGCCCACCACTACCAAATTATCACTATCTGCCTGATAGCTAGCTCTACTCTCTGGATACCAACCACGATAATCTCGAGTATTTTGCTTGGCAAAATCCAACTGATAGCTCAATACCCGCGCAGTATAAATATTTTTGGCAATCAATAAAAGCAAGACGACAGCAGCCAAAACTACCCACAAAACTCTAAAAAATAAAATAATGGAAATTTTCCTCAATTTCATAGCTATATTTTAGCAGAAGTTCTTGGTTTACAGAAGAGCAAAAAAAGATTAGAATATACTTGTTAATTCACTTGATGCTAAGCTTCAGTAGACCACAACACCTTATTTGGCAGATAATACTATTGACCTTGATTTTGGCCAATGTTTTTTTATTCAAACTAGCTGGCCTGGGCATTGTCACTGGCTTGATATTTCTTTGGTACAACAGCAAAAAAATAGCTGATATTTTTTTCCCCCGCGTCCATCAAGGTCTCAAAAATATTTTTGGCCTACTATTGATCATGGCTCTCATCTGCGCTACCTATACTCTGGCCTATCATTTTTACCAGATCAATATTTTGGTATTTTTGCTGACCATTGTACTCATCCCTTTGATTGTGGAGCTTTTATCTTTTTTTGGCAAAACCGAACATTATTTTTTGGAAAATCTAAAATTGCGCCACAAATCATTGGCTGATTTAAAAAGCTTGATTTTACCCGGCTTAGTCTTGGTGCTAGATGCTCTACTAGTATACTACCTCTTTCACAAAGCTAGCGCCAATGTCATTCGCTCGCCTTGGGAGCTCGTCAGCTTCAAATTCTGGTGGTTACTAGCTTTGAGCAATCTAGCTTTGATTTTTAATATCCTCCACAAAAAAAGTAGCAAAAATATCCAGCTCATATCCTTGCATTTCTTACTGCTCAGCAGCATAGCCTTGATTTTATACAAAATAGGCTACGGCTATGACTCCTTTATCCACGGCGCCACACTCAAAATCATCGAAGAAACCGGCACTATCCAGCCACGCCTGTATATCTATGTCGGCCAATATGGCTTGAGTTTATTTTTCAGCCAACTACTACATGTCAATGTCTTGACCATCAATAAGATATTATTACCTATTTTATTTTCCTTGATCTGGCCCAGCAGTATCTACTACGGTCTGCGCTATAGCTTCCGCTGGTCATACCGTATGAGCTACCTAGGAGTATTATTGAGCATGATGGTGGGCTTGAATTATTTTATCATGACCAGCCCACAGAGTCTGTCATTTTTATTTTTTGTCTTGGTTATTTTTATAGCTCCCGAGCTCAAAAAAAATGAAATACCCTTTTGGCTAGCCTTTGTCCTGGCCTTGATGACTATGACTATCCATCCTATTGCTGGCATTCCCCTATTTTTTATGTCTTTGATTTTGTCATTTGATTATTGGCTCAAAAATCGACTGATCAAAAAAATAATCAACATTATTATCTATATTTTTTCCGCTTTGGCCCTACCTCTATTTTTGAGCCTCTACCAATGGCTCAACGGAGTCAGCGCTGACAAAATCGTCAATCAAACGCCCAAAGTACCCCTACCGCCAATATCTTGGCACTGGGTCAGTACTTATGATTTTCCTTTTGACTGGCTACACAATATTGGTCAAAATTTATCCCTAATTTATTTGATCTTAAGCATCATTGGCCTCTATCTCATTCTGGCCAAGCACAAGATTATTTTTTTCCGTAACCAACTCATATTACTCGCTATCTTGCTCAGCAATTATCTCCTGACAAAATCCCTAGTCAATTTTAATCTCCAAATTTCCTACCAAAAAGATGACTACCCCAATCGCATTCTATTTTTGATCGCTCTCTGCGCTCTGCCGATATTGCTCACTAGTTTTTATTATTTATTTCATACCCTGATCAAAAAAACACCCCGTGTCATCCACAGTCTCTGGATCAGCGCTATTGTCATGCTAGTCATGCTAGTCAGTATTTATTTTTCCTACCCCGTCTATGATCGCTACCAGAATAGCAAAAGCGTCAATGTCACCCAAGCTGATCTCGATACTGTCGACTACATCCAAAACGATGCTGGTAGTGAGCCCTACATAGTACTAGCCAACCAAATGGTAGGCGCAGCTGCTATCCATCATTTTGGCTTTGCCCATTATTACAATAGCAATTTTTACTACTCTATGCCCTTGGGCACTGACAATATCTACCAAGAATTTTTGACCATGATCGAAAAAGAAGCTAGCCGAGAAGTGGCTCTCCAAGCCATGGAAAAAGCGCAGGTCCAACGCCTCTACTTTGTAGTCAATAATTATTGGCACTCTAGTCAGCAAGCCAATAAACAAGCTAGTACCAGCGCAGATCAAGTCATACCAATCAATAATGGCGCTAATACTATTTATCTATACTTAAAATAAAAAAAGCCTCGCTATTAAGCGAGGATTTTTTTAATAAACTTCTAATCAGTTTATAAGATTGCATCTTTAGCAGCTTTGGCTACACGGAATTTTACCACAGTTTTGGCTGGGATATTGATAGTAGCACCAGTCGCTGGGTTGCGTCCTTGTCTGGCGGCGCGGTGTTTCTTAACTAATTTGCCCATACCTGGCATAGAAAATTCTCCGCTGGACTTTACTTCTTTATAAGCTAGTTCAACGAGAACATCTAAAACAGTTTTTACCTGCTTTTTTGACAATTCACTCTTATTGGCTAACACCTCGAGTAATTGTGATTTAGTCATCTTGGCCATCTATTTATTGGTTAATTATTAATTATCACTAGAAATATAGCATATTTTCTAGGAAATGTGAACAATATCTAGCAAGCCCTACTTATCCACAGGCTAAAAATAGCTAGACCCCGCCTTTTCTGAAAAGACGGGGTCTTGTTTTGAGGCTTGAGCTAACAACCGCTCAACATCAATTCTTGCGCAGTGACCGGACGCAACAAAGATGCGTAACGATCACAACAGCACACTCCTTGGCGCGCATCCAGATCTTCAGTGGCGCAAATACAGGGATAGGGATCCAACAAATTGATGAGAATCATACCTGCTTGCTTCCAATCACCAGCATCTTTGGCTGCTTGATAAGCAGCCTGCAATTTTTCACGCTCTCTGTGCGTCATCAGACACCTCCGTGCTAGGGACAAGACTGGCACTCGAACAAGGAACCAGCAAAAGAACAGAACAAAAAAACCGCGCTAAGCGCGGCTGATCAATTTTTGTTTTAAAAAAAATTAAATAACAGCCGCTTGAGCGCCGACAATAATAATGCTAATAATGATGACAGTCAAATTGACCACGACTTTTTTATTCATATATTTATTTTACTTTATTTTTAATTCTAGTAAAGTAATGTGTTGGGGTGCGGCGAGGCTTGCCCGCTAGTCAAGCCTCGCCGCCCTCTGTCAAAAAGAAAAACCCTGAAAAAATTCCTTGCTCACCCGCAAGAGATTGTGCACCTCGCCCATATGCTGCTGACAAGACTGATAGGTGATTTGACCACGCTGCAAGGGCATGATCGCTGGCGCCTGACAAATCAAGCAAGAATCAGAACAAACTCGCACCACTGGCTCTCGCTGGCTAGCTACTGGCTGCTCGCTGGACAACATGCTCACTCCTTTCGGTTTTTCTCAAACAACGCAATGAACAAACAAAAAAGCCGTCCTGTAGACGACTCGTTTTTAATAAAATTAATATGAAAAAACGGCCGTCTAAAAACGCATCTTAATAAAGTAAAAGTAGAAATTAATGGCCGCTAATTTATTCATAATTTAATGATATATAATGCCAAAATATTTGTCAAATTCTATAAAAGTGAGATAATAAACCTATAATACAACAATATGCCCCTATCTGCTCTACAAAAATACATAGTCAGGCAAACAGCGGAAAATCAAAAAAATCGCTTAGCGCGTCAGGTTTTGCGCTATTATTATGCCAAGGCTAAGCATCCGCCCGTACCTCAGCTACAAACAAAAATCATTACCAAAAGCCTCGAACGCCTCATTGACCAGGGCTATCTGGTCGGCTTTGGTCAAAAAACTCAACACAAACTATTTATCACCCACATCAAACTCACTGCCCGTGGTAAAAAAATAGCCCAGAAACTACTGGGCCAACAAGCTGAATTACCAATCTTTAAAAACAAAAAATAATATTTATTCGAGGGAGGCTGCGCCAAGCGCAGACGAATCAAGAACTATCTACCACCAAAACTCCTCGACTGCGATGAGCTCAGCTCGTCTACGCTCAAAGAAATACATTATTTAATAATTACCGGCGTACCCACTTGCGCAAACCAGTAGAGATGCTCCATATTTTCATAAGCAACATTGACACAGCCATGACTCATAGGCTGGCCAAATTTGTTGTGCCAATAAGCACCATGAATATAATAACCAGACTTAAAATTTAGATTCCACTTGGTGTTGGAATAATTATAATTTGCACCAGTATAACGCTTGACTGGAATTTTGGATAAAATTGTAAAATTACCCTTAGGCGTAGGCATGTTTTTCAAACCAGAGGAAATAAGAAATGAGCCCAAGATTTTTTCACCAAATTTATACTCCAATTTTTGCTCAGCTAGATTGACTGTGATCTGCTTGGGTAATTTGTTGGGCTGAGCATCCAAGGGGTCATAGCCAGCTGCTACCTCTGTACCATCTAGATATTTATCACCATCAGAATCTGGGCTCATCAAATCTGTGCCCAGAATAATTTCCCAAGCATCATTCAAATAATCCTTATCTGAATCGACTTGGATTAATTTTTTTTTATCAGCCAAAAGTGGTGAATAATTATTTTTGATTTCTTCACCATCCAAAAAACCATCACCATCCGTATCGGCATTTTTTGCATCAGTATAATAAATAGATAGCTCCTGATCATCAGTCAAACCATCGACATCAGTATCTATAGCTACATCTTGAGCCAAAACTAAGACTGGAAAGGCTAATAAAAATAAAAAAGAGATAAAATAGCTTCTAAACATGAATATATTATAGCATATTTTATGAGAAAAAACCTTATTTTTTTGAAGCTATTGACATTTTATCAATAATTGTATATAATATAAATTCTCTTGTTCATCAAGCGATCTCCTCTAGTAGGAGGTCAAACCTGACTCTAACAAAGGAAAAGGAGGTGTTTTAACAGCTCACGGAGGAATGCTCCCCAATAAAAAGTGGGGGCAAAAAAATTCAGACAAGAAGAAGGGCATTTCATGAAGACGAAAAAACCCGCCAGCCGTTGCTCACGTTTTCCTCTGGCCTGTCTCAATGATTTCTGCTTCTATCTGGGGCTGGATCGCCAGGCCCCGCGCACCGAGGAGGCGGCGATCCATCTCGGCCGAAACATCGCCGTACAGTGGGCCAACTACCCCCGCGCTCTGCAGAGTGCGGAGAACTCCCGGAGCTCGCTCGAGCACTGTCTCAACTCCCTGCCGGACGACAGCCGGGAGCTGGCCATCGCTGAGGCCATGGTCAGAGGCATGTTCCTCGATGTTCCCCGGGCGCTGGTGCAGAACACTGTCTTCCACAGCCTGGTCTGCGGCTTTCGCCACTGCCTGATCCGGACGCCGGAACAGCACCTGGCGGCGATCTGCCAAGACCTGGGGGTTGGGGTTCCCAAGTCCAACAGCGAATCCCAGCGCATGGGAGCCCGCGTGGTGGAATCCTTCCAGCAACCGATCCATGCCTACCGCATGGTCCAGCGTCGGGAAGCGATCTACCACTCGCTCCGCTCCCTGCCCGAAGGAAGCAGGGAACACAAGATGGCCAAAGCTCTGGTCATCAAAGCCACCAACAAGCGTGAGGTGCCCGAGGGCATCCAGCGCAAAAACGACTACCGTCAGGTAGCCGAGACCCTGCGACAGGCGCTGAAGCTGGGCTGATCCTACCAGATCAGACACTCCAACCCTTGAGTTAGGATCCGAACCGCTAGGCAACACATACAACTAGATCGACATCAAGTCGTGTGTAGCCTAGCGGTTTTTCTTTTTTTCAAAAAAGAAAAACCGCTTCTTCAAAAATAAAAAAGCAGTTTTTATAATTTTAATTATTTTTTCTCTACTACTATAGTGCAATTGGTCATCAAGGCGGCCAAGGCACCGACAGCTGCCAGGACTGGAGCGAAAAGAGCGCCCACTGCCCCAATAGTCAAAGGTATTTCCATCACTATTTCATCATGCTCATTTTTTATCATGATGCGACGGGCATTCCCCTCTTTGATTAATTGTTTTACTTTTTTTACAATCTGATCACCTGACACTTTATATTCCTCTGTTCTAGAAGCTTTCTTTTTTTTAGTTGGCACATTTTTCAATATTAATTATTTTATATATTATGGTTGTAAAGCTTGCTCAACATCACCGTTGACTGAAATGATAACACTTTTGACTGTCGGAAATTGTAATAATGTCTCGGTGATTTGCTCACGGATGGTAGACACCCGACAAGAACCACCAACTTGATACTGTATTTGATCATTAAAATCTACCTTGGCCACACCATCATCAATGGTTAAAGAATTAATTTTAACATTTTGATTAATCGCCGTAGCAAAACCTTTAGCTATATCCTCCGCGCTAGGACCAGCTAATAAGGTCAATAAAGCTAACCTAGCCACTCCTTTAGACTTGGGAACATTTTTGGATACTGCCTCTACATATTTACAATCAAAATCATTTGGGCCAGCAGTCTGGCCAGTGGTCCAAAAGACTTTGACCTCCATAGAATCTTGATTGAAAGCAATAGGTACAATCAACTGGTCATCTTTACTAGGATCGCCAGAAGGATTATCTTTTTTCAAAATCAAATAGCCATTTTTGGATAAAGGTCGCTGGAAATCTAAACTGGCTACAAATGGCACAAAGTCATTGGTCATCCAATCACCCTGAGCCTCGGCTATGCCAGTGGCTATGACATTTTTATCAGCATCCTGAATTTCTACTGGAAAAGAGGCCTCAAAAAACCAAGAACCACGAGCTTGACCACTGATCTCCAGTGGTGTCGACACTTCTTCATTGGCTTGAGGACTGAATACTTGAATGAGATTATTTTTTTCTACTTGGTTGCCTATATCTTCAGCAAAAATACGACCATCTGGCGTCCGACAAACTCGCGGAAATGACTCCATGATCTCATAATGAGCAGTCAAGCAATCCTGAAAATTATTGATATAAACATAAATAGGTTTTTGCCGTGGTCCCAAAGCAATAAAATAAATCGCCCCACTCAAAATCAGCGCTGTAATGGTAAAAACAATAATTTTCTTGGTCATAAATAATTATTGATTAATAGAGGCCATAAATAAATCCTCATCAGGTCGATGGGGCAGATGACCAATATTGTTGATGTAATTGATTTTGACATAACCCTCTGTATCGATGACCATCTTGGAAATAGAAGATTGATATATCTCCATAGACAAAAAACCAATGACATCGGTGTTTAAAATACTGGTCAAAATCGAGCGAATCAAATTGCCATGGCAAAAAACTGCTACTTTTTTATTTTTATTTTTTTCATAGATATCAGCTAGGAGTCGACGAGCTAGCACCTGTGTCTTATCCAGCTCCTTGTCCATCTCCCGATATTTTTTGATACTTTTGACGCGAGTTTTGTCACTCATTTTAAAATATTTGACCTTGTACCAATTCTCCCAATTGATTTCATTGAGACGCCTATCAGTGATCGGACGCAAATCTATAGCCTCAGCCAAAGGCTGAGCTGTCAGCTTGGAGCGCATGAATTGACTGACATAAATTTTATCAATACCAAGCGTCAATAATTTCTTGGTCAAAAAACCACGCTGCTCCAAACCAATGTGCGACAAAGGCATTTTCAAATCACCTAATTTTTCTTGTAGCTCATAGGCTGGATGACAATGGCGAATCAAGTAAATACTAGTATAAGGGCCTCTGATTTTTGGTTTTTTGAAAGTATAGGGATTATTGAGGATATCGGTCTCCTCTGTTTTTTGACTCACAATTTTTTTCATAAATTAAAATTATTTTTTCTTGTTTTTGGGTAACAAATTATATAACAACTCCTCAGCTTCTTTGTATTGAGGATTTTTATCTTTTTTGGCTTTTTTCAAAATTTTCTTAAAATCATCCTGAATACCAACAATCATACCAGCTATAGAATAAGATTTCAAAGCTAAAATCAAATCACCTTTTTTGGCGGCCATACTAGCAAAACCACACAAGCGACTGATGCGACTCTGATCTACGATGCCACCAAATTTTAATTTTTCAGAAATAATAGCTAAATATTTTTCTAGACTATCAATCATCACGCCCTCTAGATCAACACCAGCCATAATTGATTGGCGTAAAGCCGCTACATATTGATTATCTGGGCTATTGGATTGCTTGATGGCTTCTAATTCCATCCGATATTTGGTCAGCTCATCACTCTGCCGATTGACTGCCAGCAAGTCACTAGGATCGACTTTACCAGAAGCATTGACTAAAATAATATTATTTTCTAATAAAAAACTTTTTTTGGCCAACAAATCAGCTAGGAATTCATTTTTGCCAGCTTTGAGCTCCAAAGCCAAATAATCATACTCACCCTGAGCAATCATGATGGACTGCAAAATCTCCTCCCGCTTGAGTAAGTGGTCGTGGTGGGCGCTAGCTAGCGTTGAGGTAAAATTAAGCAAGCCCGTTGCTGATTTTACGGCAGTTGGTTTTTGGTCATTTTTTAATAAATCTTCAAAAGCCATAATTATTGGTATTATAGCACAAAAAACATTGTTATTTAAATGATTTTCTTGACAGTCTAAAAATAACTCTGCTAGAATAAAAAGACTTTGACAACTTATAAGCTCAAAAGAAAAAATTTTAACTAGGGAAGTCCGGTGAAAATCCGGGGCTGTGCCGCAACTGTAAGCTATCAATCAGATAGCAAGCCAGATTACTAGCTTTTGAGCCTATAAACACCACTCTTCGAGCAAAGAGCACGGTTATTTTTTATCGACAAAAATACCCTCTGGCTCGCAATGGGTATTTTTTAATCATTAAAAAAAGAATATGAAAAAAATTCTTGCTAGCTACATCATCGTTTCTTTATTCTGGTCTTGGTTTCCCATTAATCAAGTCCTTGCCTACAACCAAGACACCTTAAGTGCATACTTGGGTGACCACAATACTAGCCCATGGTCGGTCATGGCCCTCAAAAGTCTAGGTAGTAGCAATATAGAGGCTAATCATCTCAAAAATGTCAGCAGCAACGAGGCTATTGCCTATACTGCACCCATTCTCGCTATCACTGCTCTAGGACAAAATCCTCGCAGTTTTGGACAGACTGACTATGTGGCAGCCTTGAAGAATTTTTATACCCAAGGTCAAATCGGTGATCCCAGCTTGCTCAATGATGATATCTTTGGCTTGTTGGCACTCATCTCGGCCGGAGAAAATGCTGACTCTATTATCATCAATGACTTAAAAAATTCTATCAACACTCACCAAAACAATGATGGTGGCTGGGGCTTCATGATCGATAGCTCATCAGACACCAACATCACCGCGGCGGCCCTCCTCGCTCTCAAAGCTAGTGGCTCTGGCGCCAACCAAGGCACCCAAAATGCTTTGGACTACCTCCGTAGCAAACAAAATAACGACGGTGGTTTTTCTTATGATGGTACTGGAGCTTCTGATGCAGCCTCAACTGCCTGGGTGCTCTGGAGCCTCAATGCCTGGCAAATAGACCAAAATACTTGGACCAAAGAAAATAATACTGCTAGACAATTTTTAGAAGGTCTACAAAATGATGCTGGCTATTTTAGCTACCAAGCTGGCGAGGAAGCCAATAACTTTACACCCATCACTAGCTCCTACGCAGCGATTGCTTTAGCAGGAAAATATTTACCAATCAATATTATCAGCAACTCGACAGAAATTGCCGAATTTGATTTTCGTATTGAGGGCTCTGATCACACTGTCTGCCAAGGCAAGGCTCAAGGCCCCACTGCTCTTGATCTAGTAAAAAATGCCAGCCAACTTTGCAATTTTAGCTACCACATCACTGACACTAGCTATGGACCATACCTAGACAAAATTGGCACAGACCAAGCCAGCGGAATGGATGGCTGGATGTATCTAGTCAACTATCAAAGCCCTAGTGTCGGAGCAGCCGAATACCAGCTCCAAGGCAATGATAGTGTCCTCTGGTACTTTGGCGCTTTTGACTGGCAGCTCAGCCAAGTGCTTCTCTCCAGCGCACAAATAAACAGCGGACAGAGTGTAACGGTGACAGTCAATTTTTTACAGGGTAATCAGTGGCTACCCTTACCCGAGGCTAGCATCATCTATGGTACACAAACTGTCAACAGTAATGCCCAAGGTCAAGCACAAATCAGCGCCCCTGATGGCTATTACAAAATATATGCCGAAAAAAATGGCTACATCAGATCAGAAAAACAACTACTCAAAATCGGACAAGTAAGCGGAGCAAATGTATCACTAAAAGTCACCGTCAGCCAACAAGGAGATGTCTTGCCACCCAATGATTTGATTTCTTTTGTAGTCGAACCTGGCAATGTAGATTTTGGCTACCTCAAAGCTGGACAAAGCAAACAACAAAATATCACTATTCGTAACAATGGCACTAACAATTTACAAATAGAAAGCACCGTCAATGGTGATTCATTGTTTCTCAATAATCTCATCATCAATAGTCAGCCTTGGTCACTATTTGCTACTCCTGTAGCCAGCGGACAAAATATCAGCCTACCAATCAAAATCACCATACCAAATAACTACCAAAACCTTGGCGAAAAAACTGGAGAGATTACCTTTTGGTCAACTAATATTCAATAATTATGTTTTATTTTTTAATCATACTATTTTTCCCCTATTTCACTGCCTCGGCTGCTGGATTACAGGTCAGCCCTGCTCGTCTAGATTTTGACATACCGGCTCAAGGTGAGGAGATAAAAAAAATTATTGTCAGCAATCCATCAGCTGATCTACAACTTTTTGAAATATATGCTGATGATTTTACTGATATTATCAGTATCAATCCTCGTACTTTCAGTTTAGAATCTGGAGCTAGACAAGAAGTAGCTATCAGTGTCACTGCTAGCCAAAATACTGAGCTCAAACAAAGCAATCTCTCTATCATTGCGCGACCTTTTTCTACTGAAAATATAGTAATTAGCTCGGCCTCCAAAATACCAATCACTATTACACAAAATACGCCAACAAACGCAAAGAATAAAATAGTTCAAAATAATTTATGGTATATCGGCGGCTTAATGCTACTGAGCATTTTCTTGCTTGTTTATATTATTTATTTGCACTCAAAATTTAAAAAAATACACCCAGATAAATAAAGCAAAATAGCCCTAAATTATATAAGGTCCATAAATCTTGACTTATTATTGATTTTATCTTATAATTTAGGGCGTTATTTTGATAAATTTATTACCATATGCCGGGATAGCTCAGCTGGTAGAGCAACGGTTTTGTAAACCGTAGGTCGGGGGTTCGAATCCTCTTCCCGGCTCCACTCGAATCGTCGTCGTTTCACTCCTCCTCGCTCGTGGTTTCAGTTCCTCATTTTATTCGGAACTTCAACCCTTCATTACAAAAGACGAGGCAAGTGTCCCGAGTAAACGAAGTGAGTCGAGGGGCATTCGAAATCGAAGGGCACGAGAAATAGTGAAAAGTATCAATATTTAAAAAAATTAAATAATAACAACCATATGCCGCAAGACAACTTAATCAAACTAGAATGTGCTGATTGTCACAAGATCAACTATCACAGCAACCGCAATAAAAAAACTATCAAAGTTAAATTAGAATTGCAAAAATATTGCCGCCATTGCCGTAAGCACACTCATCACAAAGAGACCAAATAATAAGGTCTCTCTTTAGGGGG